>JAQUON010000050.1 GCA_028717045.1 Candidatus Omnitrophota bacterium
GTAGTTGACGGCTCTTTGCAGGGCAGGATTTTCAAGGTAAAGATAGGGCGTTCCTGCGCGGATGATATAGAGGAAAAAACAAGCATTAAATCTAGCTCAAGCCCGCTTGCGGCATCGCAACCAGCGGTCCGTTTTGCCGCTGAAGTGCCGCATGAGGCCAGGGATGTTCTCCGGGAGGTTGTACGCTTGTATGCGCAGGAAATAGGTGCTTCTGGTGTATCTATAGAGTTTATCGGAAACAATCCCGAAGAGTTTGCTTTATTGGAAATAGATGCGTTACGCAAGGCATCCCCGGATATGTTCCAGACCAGAGAGCAGCTCATCGCCTGGTTCTTTAAGCGTTTTGGCGAAACAGAGAAACGAGATCCGTATCAAATGGATAATGCGCAACTGCTGGCTATTCAGGCAAAGACTGTTACGCTTGATTTATTCCGCAGCCGCATAGCAGCCTTGCCCGTCCAGTATTACTTGGCATCTTTCAAAGGAACAGATAGCACGATGGCGGTTATGCTGTTAGTGATTACTCCTGGCAAGAGTGAGGGTGGTTTGCCTCTTGTGAATATGCGGGAGATTCCTGAAGAGATGAAGCGCAGCGAGCATGCAACCGCAGCACTCATGCATTATCACAGCTATCTGGAAGACAGGTGGTATATTATACATACAGGCATGCGTTTGCCCATAGATACGAGGGCAGAGCTTTTTACACAGGCATACCATCATTATGCAGGAAAACTTAACCGCGTAAGGGGCTCTCCGCTTATTGATATCTGGACCCTCTGTTATGTGTCTTGTGTCATTTATCCCGCTGTAAGAAGCCATTACTTTGACTTAAAGAACCTCACTGAAAAAATACCCGAATTGCAAGATGAACGCGAAATCGATGCTATTATCCATGATTTTACTTCCCATGTTGCCTTAAAACACGGGCTCACCGAAGAGCTGCTCTATGAGCATATCCGCAGCGCTGTTGATCCTCAATGGAAAAAGCACTTCTTAAGGGCAGTAATCGAAGATATAACGGTTGCCAATCCTCTTTTTAGATCCATTTTCCCCAGAGGCGTATATTCAGCATACCTACGGCTTATGTATCAATGCCTGGCTATAACAAAGCCGCAGATTATCAACGAGCTCGTTTCATTGACCAAGAAAGCCTTTGCTGTTCCCGAAGGCGAAATTATTGCGGCTGCGCGTGCAGAACTCGTAAAAGAATTCAAAGACCGGCCACAGCTTGCGCAAAAAGAATACGTACATGACAAGCTCGATCCTCATGCGAAAAAACTGCCGCTTCTTGAGATGTTCGACGTAGCAGTAAAAGAGACCTTGGTGTCGTATATGCAGGTTGCTTCGGTATACGCTCCCTACATGGGTGACCCTGCGCACGAAAAACAGGCGCAGGTTGCCTCCGAATATTTTTACCGGACATTCATTATTCTGCGTGCTCTGAAAAGAATACAGCAACAGGAGGGGAAGGAAAAAATCGATCAAGGAGATTTATTCAGTTCTAGCCCTCTGGAGTCTCCTGATAATGATGAAGGTAAGGCGCGCTGGCTGAGAGAACAACTGCATGAGGTTAACCGCGAACTCGAGCGCGTTTCTACATTAGGCTTCAGATACAAGCATCAGAAAGGTAAGCAGGCTGAGCTTGAGGGCTTAAGAACGCAATTCAAATCTTTACGAAAGAAAATTGCGTTTCTGGCAGCACAGATACCTGCAGAAATAGCGGTGAATGACCGCAAAGCACTCGAAAGGCTCAATCAAGATTTACGCCAAGAGCTCCTTATTCTTGACGAGGAAATCGCAAAAGATGACCTTCTTGAACGAGACGACCTTTTGGCAAGGTTCAATGCAATAAAGCAGGAAAAATTATGGCTACGAACCAAGGCGCAACTTACGCTGGCGCTCCAATACCTTTCGATGAAGGGTATTTATGTTTCAGCGGCACTGGTGCTTTTAGTGGGGGCGCGCAACAATATGCAGACCCTGATTAATAAAGAATACTACTGGTTCAGGGTGCGTCAGTTTAAAGAGAAAAAGCAAGCAACTGTCGAATTAAGTGATTGGCTGGGTGCGGTAGTGAGGTCGATTGAATCACAAGAGTGGAAGGTAGACGCAGCCGAGGATAAAGAGGCGTGTGTTATTATGCTGCATCCCTGGGTAAATGACTACGTCCTTTTGACCGACGGGCAAGTCGAGGTATATAAGAAACAGATAGAAATAAACATTAAACTGGCGAACTTCGAGAAGGGCGTACGTGCGCTCGTGCATCGCTTTGTATCGCGCACAAAGGAATACATGGTGTTGTTGGATATGGCTGCGCATTTGCGGCATATCATTATTAATACCACGCCGTATCAGGCCGGCATTTCTGAGGAAGTTAAGGTAGAAGCAAAAGAAATTATCGAACGGGCATTGAAATGGGTGGGACGGGGAATTTCGCCTTATGCGCGCAAGCGGGCAAAAGCAGATTTAGATAATGCCTTACAGTATCTTACTGCTTCAGAATTTGACAAGGCTATCGAGTATCTCGAATATGCGATAGCCAAATTCAAGCAACGCATGAGTTATGTTGATAAAAAACGCATGAGTGCACTCTTTCATGCCGATATTTTCTTTAAAGAGCTGCGCCTGCGCCTGACTGCCAAAGAGGATATAAGAGAAGGCGTAAAATTGGCGCTGCAGTCGTTGAAAGAAAATCGCCCCGATTGGTGTTTACATATCCTTGAAGAGATCCGTATGGAGCATTTCCCCAAACAGGAGGGCAGAAGCAATGCCATCCGCCAGCCAATGGATGAGGAAACAGCCTCAATGCACCCCAGCCTTATTACCGCGGTCATACTTGCCAGAAAGGCCAACACAGAAAAAGGCCAGACTGAGGCTCTTGAAGAGTTATTAGGTTCTATGCTGAACGCCTTTCTTAATGAACAACAACAGCGCACGGATACGGATCCCGCAAGCTCTCCATTAATGTATCATGAACAAATACGCGTAGATTTGGCAACGCACATATGCCCGGAAAAGCTGTTTGAGACAATCCGTTCCATAAATATAAGCGCAGGTAAAGAGCGCTGGAATAATGCAAAACTAATGCGCAAAATCATGCGTGACTGGGGCAGAAGAAGCGAGGTAAAAATATTCATCGCCACCACTTCCCCGGAGAAAATCGTCGGATATATCGTCTTTTTGGAAAGCGATAGGCCGTTATATAAACGTTGCCTTAGCCGATATGTACCATATCTTGCAGTAGAGGGCGGTTATCAAAGGAAAGGCATAGGCCAGGAATTAGCATATGCGGTGCGCGCATATGCGAAAGAAAAAGGCCTAAGGGACGTGCGTTCTTATACCGGGGACAAGCGTACACATATGTTACATATGTTCCGTTCAGTCGCTGAACGGTTAAATATCCGGCTTAAGAGGGAACTCGTCAGGCCCGATGATCCTACCTATGTGTATCCGGATGACCAAAGCCATATAGTTAAAATTACCTTTGATTTAAGGAAGCCATATACAACAAAGATACACCTCCCCGCAAGTAGCCCGCTTTTTTCCGTTATGAGGGAAAGGATAAATATATTCGACTCACACAGGTCTATCTTAAAGGCATTTAAAGACCCCGATTTTGTAAATGCAATTCCGGAATTAGATTATTTATCTTACGAAACCCTTAATCACTCCCTGGCGTGCATAAGGAATATTCCTGTTGTGCTCAGGCGCATCGGCTTGGAAAGTACCCCTGGGGTCGCTTGGTTGTTGCGCAGAGGCGGAATAAACAGAATCGTGAATGCGACGCTTTTCTTGCACGATTTAGGTAGAGTTGCAAGAAAATATGATCCGTATGGGCATCTGGCTCAGTACAGTATCGAAAGAAAGCAGCAAATTTTAGACAGGACTCTGCCTTTTTTCCAGGTTAACGACCCGCAGGCGCAGGATTATTTTGAATACCTCAGGCATCCCTATATTTCTGCGGAGATTGCCAAAAAGAGACTTCCTGCATTAGGGTTCAGCGATGACGAAATTGAGATCATACAATTTCTTATTTGGTATCACTCGGTGTTATCCGAACAAGCCAATTACGGCTGCATTAAGGACCAGACGCCATATGCACAATTCAGCCAGGAGCTTGAGATAGCAGCTGCGGCTTTATCGCAGATCCCCCCCTATAGCACGCAAAAAATTTTATTCCCCGAATACCAATCTTTTGCGCAGGATGCTCATGTGCCCTTAAGGCCCTACCGCAATGATTTGCTCGATTTGCTGTTGCTTATTCAGCTTACAGATGCGTTTTCTGTAAAAAGGGATATCAGTTTTGCGATGACCAGAAGGACAGAGGAAAAAATACTCAAGATAACACACCTTATGAAAGGGGGGGATTCCAAGAAAGAGGAGCTTGATGAATTTCTGGTTACCATCGGCCAAGAGAGCATGTTTATGGACGGGTTATTTGCCAGGGAATTAGAAGCGTTAAAGCTACTCAATCCCAATATAGATGTGATGATGCTTATCAAGGCCTACAAAATAGCGTATCGTGCACATGAGGGCCAGTGGCGTGCCCAGCGCAAGAAAAAGATAGTTGGATATCCTTTTAGGCCCTTTGTCGAGCATCCGGTGAGCACCTCGCATATCGGCATGAGTTGTTTTGGCAAGAAAGACGAAGTCTTCCATGCCAAATGTTTCTTACACGACACTCCGGAAGATACCGACACGCCGTTGGATGCAATACGGGAAGAGTTTACGCAAGGAGATGACATTGTTCGTTCGGCCACTCTCTTGGCCAAGCCGCATAAGTCTGATTACGCGCGAGAGGGAATGTTTAGGAGCGAAAGAAGAGAAACGGCATATCTGGCAAGAATCTTGTGTTTCGGTGATCACGATGACCACGTAATTAAGGTATCAGATAAAATTCATAATCTGCGTACACTGCACGCGCTTCCCCTGGACTCGCGCGTCCTTGAGTTAAGAGAGGCGCGGGAGATATTCTTGCCTTTATTGATGCAATCGGTTTATTTGACGGAAGAAGAAAAGATAACCATGTTGAATGAATTCAAGTCCGCGATTGGCTCAGTAGTCCGGCCAGAAGACAGCGCAAGGAATAAAAGGAGGCTAAGGGGGGCTGTACGCGGCTTTCGCGAAAGGATCGATTATTATAAAATGCGTATCCAGCAAGGGAATTTTGATTATACCGTTCGCGATGCCGTAAAGAGGCTTAAAGGTTTTGCGGAAGGCGATCCGGAGGTAACGCAGCTCTTTGTCAAGACGGTGCGCTATTTGGACGCGACCAAGGTGTTGCCTGTACGGTTTCAGCGCGCAATTGTCAAAGCAATTTTGCCGCGTGTCGCAGCTATTCCCGTACAGGACAGATTTAAAACAAAGCATTTATGGAGAGGTAATATCCGGATACGATATGCCCGAAAGGGAGTGTTTATTGACGGCCGCAGGCAGGTTGCCTGGTATGCGTTCAAATATTTCTTAGGCGCTATGCGAAAAAGGTTGATCGCCTATGTAAAGACAAAAAGGGCGGCGCAGGCAGGTACGTTAGACGAAGTTATTTCCAATGATCTCCATCGTTACTTTGAACAAAATTCGAGCAGCCCTTTATCTGTCAATGAGCATATCCTGCCGGATCCGCTCTGTATAGTCGGCGAGTCTTCCGTTGAGACAGGAAGACGCATCGAAACGCTCTATCACCGCGTGATACAATCAAACTTCCCGCGCGGATTTAAATCACGGCCGTATCCGTATGTGTGCCGGCCAAGTTCGCATATTCTGGCAAAGGTAGTACATGCCATTACCGCGCTGCCTGTGGGCGGGGTGGCCCCTGAGAGAATTGAGATTGTGTTAGGTTGGCACATAGGCGAATGGTCGCACCACCAATGGAATAAGATAATTGTCGGTTCTCGGGAATTATTTATAGATGGGCTCATCGGCCAATTTAATCGAAAATATACAGGAAGGATCGTTACCGGTCCCTATAAGGACACGCTGCAGCAGTTTCATTTAGGGGAATACAATGAGGGGCTGGCGGAAGAAATGGCGACGATGGCCCGAGTCGACCACGGCACCCGTATCGCATCGGCTGTAGAGAAGATGTTCCGGGATGCAGCATCAGAGGGCGAGCAAGTAAGGAGAACAGGCAGGCAGCATACCTTAGAGCCGCAAGAAGAAGCGATGATCAGTCTTTCTTATGAACAGATCATGGAGCAATTGGACGGCGTTGTGTCGTCTCCACTCATAGAGGAGATTGATAAAACAGCTGGGATAATTAAGCAAAAATTAGGCGTCGGTGAAGATACCGAAAAAGCGTATTTTAGCGGAAGCGGCCATATGTTTGAGATCGATAAAAAGAGCCGTTCTTATAAAAATGTCGTTTTGGACGTTACCTATTTTGTAAGAGTAAGCGACCTTATTTTCTTGCAAGCCGAACAGAAAGATTTGATTATTCCTATCATTGATAATGGTTATTGTAACAGAATTTTGTTCTTTCAGTCTCTGGGCAGTGTTTTCTGCGGCATGTCTGATGTGTATTATACCGCAGCTACTATTATGGCATTGCGCACAATAGGAGAAGCCGTTGGAAACGAGGTTGTTTTGGATCTGGGGACAAGGGAAGGGGTTTTGGGTATCGCCGCCATTAAATCCCTGGGTGCGAAAAAAATCATCGGTATAGAAAGACAGGAGGGCTACAAAAGAACAATAGCTTTCAATAGCCATGCCAATGGCATACCCCATGAACGCTATCAATTTGTATGTGAAAATTTTGCCCATCCAAAGGATATTATGCAGGCCATAGGTGCAGATAGGGATGAAATCCGCATTGTCCTGGCTAATATAGGCCCGCATTACGGAGAATCTGATTTATATGCGATTCGCTTATTGGAACATTTTCCGCGCGCACATACGTTTGTGGGTGGCGGATACGTACAGAAAGAGCCGGATGGGAATGATTTCGATTTAGGATCAGAAAAGGCAGAAACAGCTTTAGGGCAACTGGGATTTGTAACTAAGAGCGTAGTTTTGCTAAAAGGCAGTGACCCGCGGCAACAAAAACATTTTTCCTTTAAGGCCTTTGTCGCGGCAAGAACAACCGCGGATCATTCCAGTTCGCCGCTATCCTTTAAAGAGTTACTTGACTCCTTCCTGGCCGAAAAAGACGATAAGGCAACCTTAAAAACATTTGGTCAAATCTGCCGTATCATCACCAAGAATGGGGAGTCTGGAGCCAGGGCTATATTGATGGATAATATAAAGGATTTCTTCGAAGCATTTGTTGCGCGTATGAAGAGCCAAGATACCATGGCAGCCAATTCAAATTATGCTTCATTCTATCGGATTGCCAGGAAGATGTTAGATGAAGAATACCTTATACATTCGCTGCAGGACGGAATTACCGTAAGAACACCCAGATTTTGGTCAACGCTTATAACAGTTTCCAGGCTTAAAAAGCTAAGAGAGTTTTTCGGTAGCGATGAGTTATTGCTTCAAAATAAGGAAGAGGCCGTGAAAGTGATTTCCGCGACAACAAGGAACCCCGACGTAGCAGCGATAAAGCAGATAATCTGGTCTCTCATTCATGAAGAGGTCAATTTATTAAATTTTGGCATAGAGGAAGAAGTAGTGCCCTTCAGCGAAGAAGAAGCTTGGTTGAGCGAGGCAGATGGCCGGCTTAACCAGCCTATGGCTTTGTCATGGCGAGGGCATAACTATAACCGGAGCCGTTTTTGGGATAGGCTTTACAGCTTACGACAGACAATAGAATATGCCGGGAGCCTGCCTATTATCAATCCCCGGCTGGATGCCTCCGATATAAAAGGTCATGTCAATATCGTGAGCTTTTATGAGAGATGGTCAGACGATTTTATAGTACAGCTAAGGCACCTTCTCAGAGAGAAAAAGAGCAATATGGTTTTGGCATCGGGGATTGTAAAGAATATTGTATTGAACGAAAAAGACGGCGTTGTTTCCGCGCACTTATTATTCGGTCTTTTATACGATAAAGAAAGCAGGTTAACATTGGCAAGGTTCTCAGCCCCCCTTGAGATACACTATATCTATATGGCGCTTAAAAGCCCTTATGCGGCCCATATTAGCCGTTTGGGGATACCCGTTCTGGTTGATTATCCGTTGGGAGAACTGGCTACGCAGAAACCGGCGATTGCACAATTACTCTCTGGCTTTCAGGCAGAGACAGGCATTAAGATTCCTGCCTACATAAGTTTTAAGAAAGGTTCTTTACTCGATATGTCCGAAGATGCCTTTGGAGAAGAACTGCAACTCATCTTTTCATTAGCTCAAAACGAAGAAATAGTAGTGAAACCTGCCTCTGGCAGCGGCGGAAGAGGCATACGGTTTTTCAGAAAGCAGGACATCCAAGACATATTTGCGTATGGCAAAGAATTGAATCAGGTGACAGATATTATCATTGAGGAAAGGATACGTATGTCGCCTGCCGTTATCGGTGGAGACTCTTTTGATTCTACGATGCGGTTTCACAGTATCAGGGATGCGCAAGGGAACCCGGTTGTGTACCGCGGTTTTTGCCAGATAGGCAAAGGAGTAGTGAACCTGACGCGCAGAGAAGGAGAGGCGCAGAGCACCAGGGAAATTGCTATGAAAGACCTTCTAAGGCATATGTCCGGCTTGCATTTAAGCGAAGACGACATCGAAAGATTAATACTTAGTGCCGAGCAAGGGGTATTAAAAGTGCAGCGCATAGTCGAGCATATCGGCATAGAGGGCGACGTGCTGAGCGTTCATTTGGATAGAGCGCCTACCCAAGAATTAGATCATGTAGTAGTGGATCTTTATTTTGACGGCGAGAATTTCATTCTGAATGAAATAAATGTAGGTAATATCGGCGGATTTATTAATTATGACAGGGTATATCCTGACCGCAAAGGAATGCTCGCAGAAGCCTTATCGAGGCGCCTTGTTAAAAGAGCCGCTGATTACGAGAGAAACGTGAAAAGGTTGAGGCGGTGGGATAGGGCGGGAGCCCCTACGGTAGGCACAGAAGTGGAGATAGTGCTTACCAAAATCGGCAAAGACGGCCATAGAAGACAAATGACCCCTGCTGAAGCAGAAGTGGTGTTAGAGAGATGCCCGGCAGCTAAGAACGAACCTTCTATAGCGCTTGATAGTTCCGGAGGGATCGAGACGAATTCAGGCAGCGGCACTATGTATGATATAGAAGATGAAACCGCCCGCTTTGCGCGGAACTGTTGTACTTTATTGAAATGCCTCAATGAAGTTATCGCATCCTTGCAAGGGACAGAAGATGACGGAAGTATTCTTATAAGCTGCACAGGGCAATACAGCTCCGGGATTCATTTAAATATGCGCAAGCCTTTGTATGGGCAGGATGTTGAACCGAACGAAACGGCCGACAAAGATTACCGTAAGATTAAAAGAGCCCTCCCCATTATATCCGGCTTATCCACTAATCCTTCAGAAGGGCTTTGGCATCCCCTTACCCGCCAACTGAAAGTCCGGCAGGTTTTTGAATTTTTTAATATCAGGAGATATGGCGAGATCGTCTATAATACGAGGCACAGCGAGGCAGGGATGCCGCCTCGCCTTGAAATAAGGCCGCCGGATACCCCTCTTCATCCGGCATACGTAGGGCTTTATTATGCACTTATCTACAGCGCGTTAACCGGAAAATCGCCTCAGGAATTGACCTTTGAAGAATACCATAAGGCGTTTTGCAATGGCGCAATGGACAATTTAAGAGGTTCGGTCCTATTCGATGGAGAAAGAGTAAGCCTGGCAGAGGCGCTGAACAAATTCTATGACTATAACAAAGATATATTTGAGGAATTACAATTAGATGCAGCGCATCAGGAATTATTGGATGCTGCACGTCTGAATGGTTTCACATACAAAGATTTTAATGATGCCGTTGGAAGAATTGTTGATGAGATTACTTTTCTGCGATTAACGCTTGAAATTTTTACAAAGGCCTGTTACGTCCCGGAGCGCAAGCTAAGCGACATTATCCGGGATTCCCTCGCTGACGCAGGAAAGACATTTGGTGCTTCCGACAGCCAGCGCGAGGCTATTCTTGAACTTTCAGATATGTTCGCGTACCGGCCTCGAAATTTGGCGTCGCAAGATAAGGAAGAATTACCTCCCGCCATCGAGACAATAGAGCAAGGCAGGGGGATATCGTTACGCGTTATCACTGAAACAGGGTCTTTTTGCGCAGTCACTCTTACCAGAATAAACGGAAAAGGGATTATCGAGTTCGTAGGAGAAGAGACAGCCGAACGTGGCATGCTTGATGTCCTTAT
>JAQUON010000051.1 GCA_028717045.1 Candidatus Omnitrophota bacterium
TCGGCAGGCGGTAATTTGTGACGCTAACCCCCTTGTGTCTTTCAAAGCTCACCTGGTCTTTGGCTGCAAGGGAGAGATAGAAGTCCGAAACTGACTTCTTTATGCTCGCCTGTTTCTTCGGATCAACCCTAAAGAGGAAAAGGAAATCCCCTAATTGCACCTCGCCGGGCTTTGTGTAACCGGCTGCTTTACCGAGAGAATACATCGCAAACGCCGTATCTTGCTGGAAGAAATCAGGCAAAAAAGGAAGCCTCTTGCGTATCTTACTTAGCTCAGGCTCAATCAGATTAAGGTAAAAAGAGGTAGTATAGACCTGTTTAAAGAGCTGGCTTGACTGAAAATCCTTAACTTTACTGCCGAGGTCAAAAGAGTATAGGTAATACACTACGTCATCGGGAGTTATGCTTTCCAAGGAAGAAATGGAAATCTTCTGTAGTTGCTGATAGCCGTAATAGGCAGCGCCCGCAAGAACCGCAACGACGACAAGTATCCCGAGCAGTTTTCTCATATTCTCTCCCCTTTTTATTTCTTCATCCAGGGCATCATGTCCCTGAGCCTTTTGCCTACTTCTTCTATGGGATGCGTATCGCCCTTTTTGAGCAACTCGTTAAATACCGGCCTTCCTGCTTCGTTTTCTTTTATCCATTCCCTGGCAAATTTTCCCGATCGGATATCTTTGAGCATTTTTTTCATCGTAGTACGGGTCTTCTCGGTAATAATCTTTGGCCCGCGCGTCAAATCCCCGTAGCAGGCGGTGTTGGAAACACGGCGTCGCATACCGCTGATGCCGAACTCTTGAATCAAGTCGGTGATAAGTTTTAACTCATGAAGCACCTCGAAATAGGCGATCTCCGGCTGGTAACCCGCTTCAATAAGCGTATCGAACCCGGCCTTAATCAATTCTGTAACGCCTCCGCAGAGGACCGCCTGTTCGCCGAATAAATCGGTTTCGGTTTCTTCCTCGAAAGTGGTTTCAATCACGCCTGCCCTCGTCGCACCGATGGCCTTTGCATATGCAAGGCCAAGCTCTTTTGCCTGGCCGGTGGCATCCTGGTATACTGCCAGCAGACTCGGTACACCCTTGCCTTCCTCGTACATGCGCCTGACCAATGCGCCGGGGCCTTTCGGCGCAACCATGAACACATCGACGTTCTTCGGAGGCTTGATCTGCTTGAACCTGATATTAAACCCGTGGGAAAAACAAAGGGCCTTTCCTTTTTTTAGGTTCGGCTTAATGCTTTCGTTATATACCTTTGCCTGCACGTGGTCCTGGGTGAGGATCTGGATAATATCGGCTTTCTCTGCCGCCTCTTTTGCCGGAATAGGAAAGAATTCGTCTTTCTTCGCCTGTTCGAAATTGGGGGTACCCTCCAGCTCCGATACAATAACCCTACAGCCTGATTCACGCAGGCACAAGGCCTGCCCGCGACCCTGGATCCCATACCCGATAATGGCTATGGTCTTATCCTTAAGAAGACCCGAATCTGCGTCTTTGTCGTAATACACCTGTATCATTTTAAAACCTCCTTACCTTAATATGCCATGGCAATTCTGCCTGTCCTGACAAGCTCCTTGATGCCAAAAGCCTCCAACCCCTGGAGCAATTGTTTGATCTGTTGTTGCCCTCCGGCAGCCTCTATGATAGCGCTGTCTGATGTATGCTGTACAATCTTTGCCGAATACTTCTCAAGCAAGCCCGTCAGCGCATGCTTGTCTTTCGGCGTATAGTTTATTCTCACAAGCATCAATTCCCGGTCTGCGTGCTCTTTTTTGGTAAAATCCGTGACAGTGATGACATCAACGAGTTTATTGAGCTGTTTCTTGATCTGCTCCAGTATCCTTTCGTCTTCCGCTTCCACCACAATGGTCATGCAGGAAGTAGCAGGGTCAAGGGTCTCGCTCACTGCCAGAGACGAAATATTGTAGCCGCGTGCACTGAACAAGCCGGCAATACGCGCCAGCACCCCGAATTTATTTTCCACTACTACCGATATGGTATGTTTCATAGCGTACCCGGTGCTTTCTTAAGGGAGTTTCTTTTCTTTCACTAAACTTAAAAGTGCTTCCAGCACCTCATTGTCGATTTTTCCTTCCTTGGCCATTACCTCCAGCTCGCTCTTTGCCATATCAATGCTTAGGGCCTTACGGTAAGGCCGGTCGGATATCATCGCATCAAAAATATCTGCCACCGTCAGTATCCTGGTGATAAAAGGAATATTGCCGTCGCTTAAGCCGTCCGGGTAGCCGTTGCCGTTAAGAAATTCATGGTGATGCTTGATCGGTTCTATGATATGGCGGAAGTTCCGTAAAGGTCTTACTATCCCTTCTCCGATTTCGGGGTGTTTATGCATAATCTGCATCTCCTGGGTGTTCAATTTCCCCGGCTTATGAAGGATCTCATCGGTAATCCCTATCTTGCCGATATCGTGGAGCCGCGCAGCATCGCGTAATGTGTGTAAATCCTCTGGAGACAAGTGCAGGTATTCTGCGATTGCCACCGCATATTTAGCCACCCGGTCGGAATGGCCGCGTGAATATTTATCTTTTGCCTCTACGGCAAGCGCGAGCGCCGAAATCGTCTCAAAGTAAATCTTTTCTACTTCCGCATTTAAGGTAAAATTCTCCAGCGAAACTGCTATCTGATACGCCAGGTTAGTCAGAATGTTAAGGTCCTCTTCCGAGAAAATCTCCGCTTCTGTCTTGCCGCTTATGCATATCGCGCCCCATATCTGTTCGTGCACTACCAAAGGAGCAGCGATAAGCGGAGGTTCGTATATTGCGCCGGGGTCCTGCTGCGCCGTATCTAAAGACGGCACCAGAAGGGACTTTTTTGTTTCGATTACCCATCCCAGCGCACCAGAACCGACCCCCAGCTCCAAGGGAATGGTTTTTTTGTCAATTCCGACCAGGGCCTTTGGCCGTAACACACCCTTTGCCTGGTCTAAAAAGACAATAATGCCTTTCTTGGCCCTTAAGGAGCGTACCATCGTCTCCAGGATAAACTGGACAAGCAAATCGAAATTGTCTATCGAGTTGACGGTCTGGCCGATCCGGGAAAGGATCTGATATATAGTTGTCTTGGTCTCTTTTAACTCTTTAACGTTTTCTTCAAGGTTGGTGATGATTTCACTGAATGCCCTTGCCAAGTGCGCCACTTCTTCATCGCCCTGCGCCAATTCCATGAGCGTGTTTTTATCTATCTTATCCAGTTTATCCAACTTTGTGCTTTTCAGTTTATTGCTTAAGGTAACGATTTTCAAAAGAAAGCTGCGCGTTCCCCAAAAACCCAGCACAGAGAGTATTCCTGCAATCAGCAATAACACCTTTGAGTTTAGGTATCCGCTTGCTATCCCTACGCCTGCTGCCGACTGCAACAAGATATAAATAAGGATTATAAAGGGGATTACCGACGCAACGAAAAAATACACATAAAATTGCTTCAGGATTGATTCCTGTTTTACGGATTTTACTTTCATTTTATGCCAATCCCTCAATCATGTGGTTAATTGCCTCCCCTGCGGGGACCATCGGAAACACGTTCTCTTCCGGCTCAATGTGAAAATCGATGAACACCGTATTTTCCGTCGCAATCGCCTTTTCGATTGCCGGCCTTACTTCCTCTTTCTTGGTCACACGTATCCCTACCGCTCCGTAACTTTCGGCAAGCTTTACGAAATCGGGCCCGGAAATACAGGTATGGGAATAGCGCTTTTTGTAAAACAGTTCTTGCCACTGCCTCACCATGCCCAAATAACCGTTGTTCAGTATCGCAACCTTCACGTGTATTTTATTGCATACGCAGGTAGCCAATTCCTGGATATTCATCTGTATCGAGCCGTCTCCGGCTATATCAAAAACTATTCTTTCCGGACAGCCGACTTTAGCTCCCATTGCTGCCGGAAAACCAAAACCCATGGTGCCCAGGCCGCCTGAAGAAAGAAAAGTCCGGGGATGGCTGTATGTATACCACTGCGCAGCCCACATCTGGTTTTGCCCGACTTCAGTGGTAATTATCGCTTCCGAGCCAGTTGCCTCATTAATCTGTTCAATCACGTATTGCGGCTTGAGCTTGCCTTCTGCCTTGTACGTCAAAGGGGACTTCTTCTTCCAGCCTTCAAGCGTTTTTAACCAATCGGATGTTTCCGGCACCTTAGTCAATTCCTCCAATAACTGGCCCAGTACATTCTTTGCATCGCCCACTATGGGTATATGGACCTTGATATTCTTACTGATGGAGGATGGGTCGATATCAATATGGATGACCTTTGCGTAAGGAGCGAACGCGTCGATACGGCCGGTAACCCGGTCGTCAAAACGCGCGCCTACCGCAATAATAAGGTCCGATTCCATTATTGCGTGGTTAGCATACGCAGTCCCGTGCATCCCCAGCATCCCCAGGGAAAGTTTGTGCGTAGAAGGAAAACAGCCTATGCCCATCAGGGTCCAGGTAACCGGCGCATTCATCTTCTCTGCTAATTCTCTAAGCGTCCCCGCAGCACCCGAAGTAACCACGCCTCCGCCTACATAGAGAACCGGCTTTTTGCAGGAAGCGATCAATTTTGCGGCTTTCTTTATCTGGCCGGGATGGCCGTAATAATTCGGCTTGTATCCCCTGATAGCTACTTCTTCGGGCCAGACAAATTCGACGTCTTTCTGTTGCACGTCCACCGGGATATCGATAAGTACCGGTCCGGGCCTTCCCGTTGAAGCTACGTGAAAAGCTTCTCTGACGATACGCGCTAAATCCTTGGCGTCTTTTACCAGATAATTGTGTTTTGTAATAGGCCTGGTGATGCCGGTCACGTCAGCCTCTTGGAACGCATCGTTTCCGATGAGGTGCGTCTTGACCTGCCCGGTTATGGCAATCATAGGAATAGAATCCATGTAGGCAGTTGCGATACCGGTCGTCAGATTCGTTGCTCCCGGCCCGGAAGTCGCCAGGCACACACCCATTTTACCGGTTGCCCGGGAGTAGGCATCTGCTGCGTGCGCAGCTGCCTGTTCATGGCGGGTAAGGATAAAGCGTATATCTGCGTCGTAGAGCGTATCAAACAAAGGCAACACCTGGCCGCCGGGATAACCGAATATGACTTCCACCCCTTCGCGCCTTAAACTCTCAATCAAAATTTCTGCACCAGTCATTTTATCTTAAGACCGCTCCTTTATCTGCGGAACTGACCATCCTTGCGTACCTGGCCAAGTACCCTGTATTAATTTTCGGAGGCACTCTTTTGACCGCTTTGAGCCTGTGTGTGATTTCTGCATCGCTCAATTTTACCTCCAGCTTCCTGCGGGGAATGTCAATATTTATTATATCATTATCTTTCAAAATGGCAATCGGTCCGCCACTGGCTGCTTCGGGCGAGATATGCCCGATACAGGGGCCTTTAGTCCCGCCGGAAAACCGGCCATCGGTAATAAGCGCGACCGAATCTTCCAAACCCATCCCTACGATAGCAGAGGTGGGTGCCAACATCTCCCGCATGCCGGGGCCTCCGCTTGGGCCTTCATAGCGGATAACCACACAATCCCCTTTTTTAATTTTGTTGCCTAAGATTGCCTGCATCGCTTCTTCTTCTCGGTTAAAAACTTTTGCCCTCCCGCAAAACTTCATCATCTTGGCATTGACTGCGGATTGTTTTACCACTGCACCCTGCGGGGCAAGGTTACCGTATAATACCGCGATTCCGCCCTGGGCATGATACGCCTTCTGGAGCGGCCGGATAACTTCTTCGTCGTCTATCCGGGCATTTTCCGCGATGGCAAAGAGCTTTTCGCCGCTTACGCTGAGCGTATTGTGTAATTTAGTTTTGAGGCGTTTAAGTACGGCGGGAATGCCCCCCGCATATTCTAAATCTTCCATAAAATGCGGCCCGGATGGCTCAATGTTTGTGATATGCGGCGTACGCCTGCTGATGGAATCAAATGTTTTTAAATGTAACGGTATCGATGCTTCATGGGCAATCGCCATGAGGTGAAGTACCGTATTGCTTGAACCGCCCAAAGCCATATCGACAGTTATCGCATTTTCCATAGATTGCGTAGTAATAATATCGAGTGGGACGATGTGCTTCTTGGCTAATTCCACAATCCGCTCTCCGCTTGCCTGGGCAATCCTGCGTTTTTTAGCTGAAATCGCAAGAGCAGTTGCACAGCCCGGCAAAGACATGCCTAAGGTTTCTGTGATACAGGCCATAGTATTGGCGGTATAAAGCCCCTGGCAGGAACCGGCTCCAGGACAAGCCTCCAATTCCAAACACGTTAGTTCTTTATCGGAAATTTCGCCCTTTTTTGCGCGGGCGAGTGCCTCGTAGGTATCATGGACAAACGCAAGTTTTCGCTGCCTGAAACGGCCGGAAAGCATAGGCCCGGCAGTCACAATGATCGCGGGGATATTGAGGCGCGCAACCCCCATGAGCATTCCCGGGGTAATCTTATCGCAGTTAGTCAGGCAGACTATCCCATCAAGGCTATGGGCATTGCACACGGTCTCGATGGCATCCGCAACGATCTCCCTTGATGCCAACGGATAACACATTCCCAGGTGCCCCATTGCAATACCGTCGCAGATACCCGGGACACCGAAAAAGAAAGGCACGCCGCCGCCGTAACAAATGCCTCGTTCGATAAAACGCTCCAGATCCCGCATCCCGATATGCCCGGGAATCAGGTCAGTAAAAGACGTGGCCACGCCGATAAAAGGCCGCTGTAAATCCTTTCTGCCGATACCTGTCGCATGCAAAAGCGCACGATGCGGAACCCGTTCCAGACCTTTCTTAATCGTATCTGAACGCATTGTTTTGCCTCCACCAATAGCGGGTCGTTGGACTATAGTCTATGTAGTCTAATAGCCGCATCCGCTTTTGCTATCGACCATCGACCGTTGACTATCGACCCATACTAATTAATTGAACTATCCTAATCAGCCCCTTCACCGTCATGATGCAAGGTAGGGCCGTCTTTTCGTTTACGGCTGATTACCCGTTTTAAAGTAACGAACTTATCCACTATTTCTTTATTCTCTATGGCGTTGAGCTGTTTAAAAAGAAACTCAAACCTTTCTTCGATTTCTCCCGCAATGGCATCTCTGGTTTCCTTCGGCAATCCCATAATATCTTTTTTAAAAGGCCCTAATGCCTTTTTACGTGTTTTATAGAAAAATTGTTCTTCTGTTTCTGCCTCCTTCTTTTCTGAAGCAGCATTGATGGTAAGCCACTCATATATCCTTCGTTTTAGCTCTTGGGGGAAATGCGCACTCTCATAAATCATATTCTGAAATTCCGTCGCAAGATGCACTTCGGCAGTCTCGCATTCCGGAAACTTATGAAATGCTTCCTGAGGAAGCGTAGATGCCCCATGCTGCACCGCTCCGGCTAATCCATATTCTTTCCGCGCAAACTCAGATAAAGTCTTGAGTGTTTCAAAATCCAGCTTTACCTGGGCAATCGTTCCGTCGGGTAAGACGACGCCTCCGTGCGAGGTTCCGGTCTGAACGCTGATTTTGCTGATTCCGTCATATCCTTTACGCAGCCTTTCTTTATATCCTTCCATAAACGCGCGCAGGTCTTCGGGGGTAGAATTTTTACTCCCTACTTCTCCTATTTCTCCTCCTACCGAAACCTCTACCCCTCGCGGCTGAATTTGACGTATGAACTGTGTAAGCTTTGCGCAAACCTCATAATTAGACCGCTGTTGCTTCTTAATATCGGTTTTTGTTAAGTCAACGACGGTTGAAGAATCAATATCAATATTGTAAAAACCTGCTTCTATCGACTCTTCGATCAAGGCCTTAAGACCCTCCAGCTCCTTCTGCGGGTTTTCGCCAAACTTCTTGGCGTTAACCTGAAAATGGTCGCCTTGGATAAATACGGGGCCGGAAAAATTTTCCTTAATCGCAGCGGCAAGTACGGCACTCGTATATTCAACCGGAGGTTGGGCAGTATATCCCATTTCCGATTTCGCGATTTCAAAAATAAAAGCCCCGGCATTATTACGCTTGGCAACGCGGAATATAGCCCTTGCCAAATCATAGGTCATGCTACGTAAGTTTATCGCGGGCACCGTAAATCCGGAAAACTCCCCCCTGCCTCGCGCCATATAGAGCTGATGGATGCTCGATGGATAAATCCCTTTTTTATACGCCAGGTCGCGTATCTTCTTAGCTAATCCTTTTTTGACCAACGGATCATCGCTCTTCACCAAATCCATGATTATTCGTTCGATATCTAAAGGTTTCCTTCCCATGAACCAGACTCCTTTCTTTACACAAGCAATTTGATCAGCTGGTACAGCCTGTCCTGCTTGAAGGTTTTTTTTGTAACTGCATATTCCAAATCAACTATATTAATTTCATCTGAAATAACGCCCAAGGCCTTTGCGCTATAGCCCTTAATCAGCAGTTCTACCGCTTCTGCACCGAGTTGGCTGGCCAGGATCCTATCCTGTGCCGTAGGTACTCCCCCGCGCTGGATATGCCCCAACACCACGACGCGCGTCTCAAGGGTTGTCATCTCAGAAATCCTTTTGGCGATATCCTCACCCCTGGCCTTGCCTTCGGCGGTCACAATAATCCAGCTCACCTTTCCCCGCAGATTACCCTCGACGATATCCTGGCAAAGGTTATTAAAATCGAATTTCTTCTCCGGGATCAGTACATCCTCTGCGCCAGCCCCTACCGCCACCTGCAGTGCAATAAAGCCGCTGTCTCTGCCCATTACCTCAACCACAAAAATCCGCTCCATGGAAGTCGCGGTATCCCGGATTTTGTCAATCGCATCAAGCGCGGTATTGACTGCCGTATCTGAACCGATAGTCGAATCTGTGCCGTTCAAATCGTTATCTATTGTTCCCGGCACCCCTATTACGGGTATCCCCCATTTTTTACTCAAGGCAATACCGCCACGGTAGGTGCCGTCGCCTCCTATGACTACCAGTCCGTCGATTTCGTTCTTGCGTATTATCTCAACGGCGCTACGTTGCCCTTGGTCGGTCATAAACTCTTCGCTGCGGGCCGTCTTTAGAATAGTGCCGCCGCGTTCAATGATATTAGAAACGCTGCGATGGTCGAGTAATTTAAGCTCCTCATTAATAAGACCGGCATAGCCACGAAAAATCCCCATGACCTCTAGTTTATAGTGGATAGCACAGCGCACAACGCTGCGTATTGCCGCATTCATGCCGGGCGCATCTCCCCCGGAAGTCAATACTCCAATCCTTTTTATCGTCATGCTATCATACTTGGTTCCGCAACACCAATCGTTACGTCCCTAATTCCCAGCTGGACAAATAATCCCTTTGTTCCCTTGTGAGGGAATCAATAATAATACCCATGGATTTCAGCTTCAGCCTCGCAATATTTTTGTCTATCGCTTCGGGGACACTGTATACCTTTTTGCCCAATGTCCGGTGAGAACGGGCAAGGTACTCAGCGCTCAGCGCCTGGTTTGCAAATGACATATCCATAACCTGCGCAGGATGCCCCTCGGCAGAAGCAAGGTTAATGAGCCGGCCTTCCCCCAAAAGATAGATTTTACGGCCGTCTTTCAAGACGTATTCATCTACGAAGTCACGGGTGCGTTTTTTGCTTTTACTCATCTTTTCTAGCGCCGGAATATCAAGTTCAACATTAAAATGGCCTGCGTTGGCAATAATCGCACCATCCCTCATCGCGACAAAATGCCTTCCCCGGATGACGTGCGTGTCCCCGGTCACCGTCACAAATACCTCTCCTATCCGGGCAGCCTCGTTAATAGGCATTACCCCGTAACCATCCATAGTTGCCTCAAGCGCGCGCAATGGGTCGACTTCAGAAATTACCACCTTGGCACCCATTCCCTTTGCCCGCATGGCAACGCCCCTGCCGCACCACCCATACCCACACACTACTACGGTTGCGCCTGCCAATAATTTATTGGTTGCCCTGATTATGCCGTCTATCGTTGATTGCCCCGTTCCATAGCGGTTATCAAAAAGGTGCTTGGTCTGGGCATCATTTACCGCGATAATCGGATACCTGAGCTTCCCTTCCTTTGCCAAGGCCTTCAGTCTTATCACCCCG
>JAQUON010000052.1 GCA_028717045.1 Candidatus Omnitrophota bacterium
GATATGTCGCACCTTAAGTCGGTTGCAGGCCAATTCGCGGTAGCAGTAGGCCTGGCCTTGAGGACCTGATACTATGATAGAGATAAACCTTTTACCGGAAGAGCTGAAGGCGAAAGCAAGAAAGGTCCAGGCAAGCGAAAAATTCCAATACATCGTATACGGGATCCTTGCGGTGTGTGCGCTTTTCATCGTCCTGCATGTGTTTTTTGGCGTGATGACGATTGCAAAGGGCGTGCGCCTGAATTCCCTTAAGGCACAAGGCAAAAAATTGCAGCCGCAACTGAAAGCCCTTGAAGATTTCAGGAAGGAAAATAAAGAACTCTCCGCCGAAGAAAAGAATATGCAGGATCTGGTTGCCAAGAGAATAAGCTGGGCCGAGAAATTGAATTTTTTAAGCCGCGACCTTACCGTGGGGACGTGGTTTAAAGAATTGTCCGTAAACCCCAAGGAGTTAACGATAAAAGGGGCGGCAGTATCTTTAGAGAAGCAAGAGTTAAGGCTCCTTGATAAGTTCATAGAAAACCTCAAGAAAGATGAGCGTTTTTTCAAGGATTTTACTTCAATAGAATTAAAGTCCGTAACCAGGGAACTGGTCGGCAATTATGAGGTTGTTGACTTTACGCTGGTGGTTCCCGCGAGAGAAAAATGATTAATTTGCCGGAATTAGACATAAAGAAAGTTGCGGTGATCGTGCTTTTTTCTTTTGCATTCCTTTATTCAGACGCAACGTTTTTACTGAAGAAGCAATTCAGTTCGTTGCGCGCTACCGATAAGAAGATCGAACAGCTGCAAAAAGCCATAAGCACGGTGAGCAAAGAGCTGGAAAAAATGAATGAAGAAAAGGCACGGGCAAGCGAAAAAAGCCAGCTCAAAGGCAAAACACTCATTTCCGAAGAGCAGATACCTTCGCTTTTGCATACCATTTCAAATTTTGCAAACGATAACAAAGTAAAAATCATGCAGATGCGGCCGGTAAAGGATACGGCGGTTCAGAACCCCGCGCCGGGAACGCAGATTGCCCTGTCCATTATTATGGATGTATCTTGTGCATATCACAATTTCGGAAAATTCATTAACGATTTAGAAAATGCAGAACAATTCATGGCGGTCCAGGAAATGCGGATTATGAGCCGGCCGGATACGGATTTAGAGCAGACTATATACCTGATACTGAAGACCTATGTCAAAAAATAACGTTACTTTCTTTATAGGTGCCTTAAGTTTGTTTTTTTGCGTAAACTGTTTTGCGCAAAACCAGACCCTTCCTGCGACGGCTGATGTGCCTTCGCAAGAAAGCGCACCCGAAAATAAGTTCGTCTACGATTCTTTAGGGAAACGCAACCCTTTTATTGCATTGGTTACCCCCGACGGCCGGTTGCTTAAGATTGTTGATGAAGAGCAATCAGGTGGCCTGACGCTGGAGGGTATTATCTATGACGAACAGGGGATATCCTTTGCGATGGTGAACGGCTCCGTGGTGAAGGTCGGCGATACAATAAGCGGGTACCAGGTCCTTAAAATAGAATCAAACCGGGTCATTTTTATTAAAGACGGCGAGCCTTTTATGGCAGAATTAAAGAAGGAGGAATAATGAGGCCTATTGCGCGGGTGAGGGCAGGAATATTTTTTGTTCTGTTTGGCTTGCTATTTACGTTTCTCATACGCGGTCCGCTCGTGGCAGGGGAGTCCAATGTGACCGCTGCGCAGGAGCTGACAACGGAAGGGGCAGGCCTTGAGAGTGCTGCTGAAGCCTTAAGCGAGATGCCGCTTAAGGGTAATGAGGCAGTGTCGCAAAAAAACGTGACGCTTGATTTTAAAGATGCGGATATCCGAAACGTCTTGAAGATTATTTCTTATAAGGCGGGCGTCAATATTGTGGTCACTCCGGACGTGGTGGGTAATGTAAATATGCGCCTGGTAGATATCCCCTGGCAGAATGCGCTGGATACCATTGTAAAGACGTATGGTTTCGGGTACGAATGGCTCAATGACCGCGTGATTATGGTTTCTACGCTTGCGCGCCTTGCAGAGCAGAGAAAATCGCAGGAAGAGGCGATGGAGAAAGAGCCGCTGGATACGGAAACCTTCGTCTTGAACTTCTCTTCGGCCATGGATATCAAAAATGTGCTGGATAAATTACTTTCAGCGAGGGGCAAAATTACCGTTGAGAGCAGGACTAATACCCTTATTGTGACCGATACAAAATCAACGCTGCTGAAAATCAAAGAGTCGATCCAGCGCTTGGACAAGATGACCCCCCAGGTCATGATTGAAGCCAGGATTATTGAGACCACGCTGGGAAGCTCTGAAAAACTAGGCATTGATTGGAATTTGAGGGTTGCCGTAAGCGGGCCCAAGAGGCCGACTACATGGCCTTTTACCAATGAAATCAAGGGAGCGGGAGCGAAATATTTCCCCAAGACTGCCGTACCCAGTTCGCTGGTGAGAGAGGCGACTACGACGTACAGCGAAACAGGGGCAGTAGTCGGCACGACGTATACTGAAAACACCTACCATAGCCTTGTGTCCGGTTTTCCGGATGTGCCCACCGGCCTTTTTACCTTCGGAACGCTGGACATGACAGGGTTACAAGCCATCTTAGAGATTTTGAAATCAAGCTCTGATACAAAGATAATTTCGAATCCCCGAATTACCACATTAAACAACCAGGAAGCAAAGATCCTGGTAGGCAAGGTTGTGCCGATTCCCAAATACGAATACAGCAAAGATACCGGTGCATTGAGTATTTCAGGCTATGAAGATAAGGAAGTCGGCGTAAAACTAATCGTGACCCCCAATATTAATGAACAGGAATACGTTACCTTAAGTGTTAAGCCAAGCGTTGAGGCGATCATCGGCTCGACCGGGCCAAACGGAGAAAGGCCCGTAATTTCAACCCGTAGTGCCGAAACCAATGTTATGATTAAAGACGGACAGACCCTCGTGATAGGTGGGTTGATTTCAGAAGATAAAATTAAGTCAAAAAACGGGATTCCGTTTTTGGGCAGCTTGCCGCTTTTAAGATATATATTCGGCAAGAAAGAGGATACCATTACCAAGACGGAAATGCTTATTTTTATTACGCCTCATATACTTAAAGAAAAGAAGCCCTTGCTTGAAAAAACCGCAACCGGAGAGGTACCGAAAGCCGCTTCTCCTGCCGGCGCGTAGTCAGCACTTTAGGCGGTTTGGAAAGGCGCCTTTCTTTCTAGGCATGTACGAAATTTCTTTTGGTTTCACAAAAAAGGGCGCTATGAAATTTATTTCTCACCTTGACCTGCTGCGCTTATTGCAGCGCGCATTACGCAGGTCAGGATTGCCCCTGAAGATGACCGAAGGCTTTAGCCCCCACCCGAAACTAAGCATTGCCAGGGCATTGAAGCTGGGCCTTGAAAGCGACAACGAAGAAGCAAGGGCAGTGCTTAAGGAAGCAGTTGACATTCTCCAGGTACAAAGGTTACTCAATGCGCAGTTGCCCGTAGGCATTAAGATAGTATCTATTAAGGGAGAGCAGAAAAACAAGGACGCATAAAAGACATGGCAAAAGAAATACTGATTAATATAGAACCGCGGCAAAAGCGGGTGGCCATAGTAAATAACGGCAGGCTCGAAGAGTTTTATATTGAACGGCCCAGCGATAAGACTATCGTCGGGAATATCTATAAAGGGATTATCGAAGCGGTAGTGCCGTCTATAGGCGCAGCATTTGTCGATATCGGGTTACCCAAAAAAGGCTTTTTGTACCTTTCAGAGATAGAGTCTGCATACGAATCCTCGGATTCTCCGTTAGCAAAGCCGAAAGAAGTAAAAAAGGGCCAGGAGATTCTTGTCCAGGTAGTCAAAGAGCAATTCGGCACCAAGGGGCCGAGGATTTCCTGCCACACCGGGCTTGCGGGCAGGTATTTGGTGATGATGCCTCAGGACCAGCAGGTGGGCATTTCCCGAAGGATAGAAGATGACGAGGAAAGGAGGCGGCTGAGGCAGATTTTAGCGGAATTGCGTCTTCCTAAAGATATAGGCTTTATCGTAAGGACCGCGGCGTTCGGCATGTCAAAAAGAGAACTTTTAAGGGATGCGCATTTTCTCATCAAGCTGTGGAAGAGGCTCGAGAGGACGATGCGCCAGAAAAAACCGCCCTCGCTTATCTATGAAGAATACGATTTGAGTTTCAGGGCTATCAGGGATTCTTTCACCGAAGACGTTTCAAAATTAATCGTAGATTCAAAAGAAGAATATTACCGAATTATGCGTTTTGTGAAGACGTTTCTGGGCTATCTTGCGCCCCGTATAGAATTGTACAAGGGCGACGACCTTTTTATCAGCAAAGATGTCGAACGGCAGGTGAGCCGGATTTTTGAGCCCATGGTGCACCTTAAGTCGAAATCGTATCTGGTAATAGAGCCCACCGAAGGGCTGGTAGTCATAGACGTCAATAGCGGCGGTTTCAAGGACAAGATAAGCCAGGAAGACGCAGCCTTTAAAGTTAATTGCGAAGCGGCAACTGAAATAGCGCACCAGCTGAAATTGCGCGATTTAGGCGGTATAATCGTCATCGATTTCATCGATATGGAAAAGGAGGGGCACCGCAGGCATGTGCTTGATACCCTTAAGCATGCGTTAAGAAGCGACAAGGCCAAGTATGATATTCTGGGGATTTCAAAGTTTGGCTTGGTTGAAATGACCCGCGAGCGTATCCACAATACGGTGCAGACCCTTTCGTTTCAGGCCTGTCCCTATTGCCAGGGAAGGGGCAAAGTCAAATCGGCGCTCACTGTTTCCATCGATGCACTTAAAGAGCTGAAGAAGTACCTTAAGGAGAAATCCCTCAAAGAGGCAAACCTTTTCCTTAACCCCGTGGTAGTAGATGAAATACTCAAGCACAAGGAGCATGTCAGGTTCATTGAGCGTAAATTTGGCACAAAGGTCAACCTTATCTCTAATCCCGCCCTGCATATCGAAGATATCAGAATATCTTAATAAAAATCGTACAACGCAGTTAAAAAAGTGCCTATTGTGCGGCAGCTTTGGTCTTCTTGTGCCTTTAGGCCTGTGTTCGGCTGGCAATTTTACTTGATTCTTTGATTTTATGGTGTATAATTAAACTTCAGCCTTTTAAACCGTAGCACCCCCAAGGAGGATGGAAAATGTATGCAATAATTGAAGTTGGCGCAAAACAATACATAGTACGAGAAGGCGACTCGATTGAAGTTGAGCGCCAGAAAACGGAAGAACAAAAAGACATTATTTTTAAGAATGTCCTGCTGATTTCCAGCGACAAAGAGACAAAAATCGGTACACCCTTCTTAAAGGACGCAACGGTGAAGGCTACCGTCGAAGAACACACAAAAGGCGAAAAGCTAATTTCTTATAAGTACCGGCGGAGAAAATCATCGCATTGGAAAAAGGGCCATCGCCAGAATATGACGGTGCTTTCCATTAAGGAGATCAGGGCAAGCTAAAAATTTAAAGGCTGGTTTCCATGTTCATTGATAGCGTTAAGATTTACGTCAAGGGCGGCCGCGGAGGCAACGGCTGCAATAGCGTATACAGGGACAAGCTAAATCGCAAGGGGTTTCCTGACGGCGGGCCTGGCGGAAAAGGCGCAAATGTGGTCTTGAGGGCAGACAGGAACCTGCGCACACTGCTTGATTTTAAGTACAACAGGCATTTTTACGGCTTAAAAGGCAAGGACGGCTCCAGCAAGAGAAAGAAAGGCAGGGATGCCGAGGATTTATTCGTAAGGGTCCCTTGCGGGGTGATCGCCATAGATGTTCCAAGCAATTGCGTGCTTGGAAGCCTTGAGCGGGACGGCCAGATGTTGACCGTTGCTGCGGGCGGAAAGCCCGGCTTAGGAAATGACCGCAACCGCGATGCAACAAGCGGCGCCCCCGGAGAGGAACGGCAACTTCTCCTTGATCTAAAGCTTATTGCGGATGTCGGGATCATAGGTTTTCCCAACGCGGGCAAATCTACCCTGATATCGGCAATTTCCGGGGCTCATCCTAAAATTGCACCTTACCCCTTTACTACAAAGACACCGACCTTAGGCGTAGTTAAATTTGGCGACGGACATTTTGTAGCAGCCGATATACCGGGCCTGATAGAAGGATCACATCGCGGCAGGGGCTTAGGAGACCGCTTCTTAAGGCATGTAGAGCGCACAAGGCTCCTAGTGCACCTGATTGATATTTCAGGAAGCGAGGGCAGAAATCCTCTTGACGACTATCGCATCATTCAAGAGGAATTGCGCGGGTATAGCCCACAGCTTGCCAAGAAGCCGCAGATCCTTGCTGCAAACAAAATGGACCTGGGGCAGGCAGCAGAAAACCTAAAGGTTTTTAGGAGCAAGATACGTAAGGTGATATACCCTATCTCGGCGTTGCATAGAGAGGGGCTTAATGAGCTTATCAATGCAATCAGGAAAAAATTATAAAAGAATCGTCATCAAAATCGGCAGCAGCCTGTTTTTTAAAAACTGCACACAGCCGGATTTCGGCCTGTTCCGTGCAATCGCATCTCAGATTCAGGAGCTGCTCAAAGAAGGTAAAGAGGTAATACTGGTTTCTTCCGGGGCGATTGCCCATGGAATGTATCTCTTGCAGCGCCAGGAAAGGCCTAAGGAATTAAGCCTTCTGCAGTCGATGTCGGCAATTGGACAAAACGCGCTTATGAATGCATACGCTGATGCGTTTAAGAATTCAGGCTACCATGTCGCACAAATCCTTCTGACCTGGGATGATTTTGCCGATCCCAAACGTTATCTTAACGGCAAGAATACTATATTGTCCCTTTTGAAGCTAAAGGGGCTGCCGATTATTAATGAAAACGATACCATCTCAACCGAGGAGATTAAGTTTGGCGATAATGATCGGCTCTCTGCCCTTGTGGCCGGGCTTGTGTCTGCAGACCTCCTGTTGATACTTTCCGATGTCGAAGGGCTTCTTGACAGCGAACAGAAAGTTATTAAGACCGTGAAAGAAATCACAGCTCAGATTAAGGCACTTGCCTGCCCTACGGGAAAGAAGGTCTGCGTTGGGGGAATGGTGACAAAGATAGAGGCGGCAAAAATTGCAACTGATTCGGGTATTCCGTGTTTGATTGCTAACGGAAATGCTGTGGGCAGTATCGTATCTGCAGTGAGGAACCCGGGCGAGCGCGGCACTTTGTTTATGCCCAAGAAAGGACTGAAGGCGAAGAAGCGATGGATTGCCTTCAGCGCAAAGCCTAAGGGTAAGGTCATGGTTGACGATGGCGCGCAAAAAGCGCTACGTACCAACAAAAGCCTGCTTTCCGTTGGCGTGATATCCTGTTCCGGTAATTTCGAGGCCGGCGATATTGTCTTTGTTGCCGATAAAGGCGGGGAGTTCTTTGCGAAGGGCAAAATAGCCGTTTCTTCAAAACAACTGGAAAAGATCAAGGGGAGCCGTTACCACAAAGAGATCATTCATCTGGATAATATAGCGATACTTTAAAAAGCCCGGGATCAGGCATGGAGCTTAAAAAATATCTTACCTCGTTAGGGAAGTTGGCAAAAGAAGCCTCATGCGGGGCAATGTGTCTTTCTACAAAAGTAAAAAACCTCGCCCTCAATGATATGGCGAAGTCTTTATGCGCTCATACCTACGACATCTTGAAAGCCAATGACAAGGATGTGCGTGCGGCGCTAAAGAAGAGGCTGCCTGCACCTTTTATCGACCGGCTGCAATTGAATGACAAGAGGATCCGGGCAATGGCTGATTCGTTGGCTGTAATCGCCAAGCTCGATGACCCTGTTGGAGAAGTGATAAAGGCCTGGCGCAGACCGAATGGCTTATGGATCCATAAGGTGCGCGTGCCCATAGGCGTTATCGCCATTATCTATGAATCAAGGCCGAACGTGACTTCTGATTGTATAGGGCTTTGCGTGAAGTCGGGCAACAGCGTTATCTTAAGGGGTGGAAGCGAAGCGATGAACTCTAACCTGGGTATATATGCAAGCGTTAAAGAGCCTTTAAAAAAACACCGTATTCATGCAGGCATGGTGAATATGGTTTCTACGGATGAGAGGCGGGCAATTGATGTACTGCTGGGTCTTGCCGAATACATTGATTTGGTGATGCCGCGGGGAGGAGAAAGTTTAATCAAGCGGGTGGCGCAGGCATCGCGTATCCCAGTGATTAAACATTATAAGGGGATATGCGCGGTATATGTCGATGAGGCGGCAGATCTCACAATGGCGCGCGAGGTTTGCTTTAACGCAAAAGTCCAGCGCCCGGGAGTCTGCAACGCGATGGAGACTATGTTGGTGCACGCAGGGATCGCTAAAAAGTTCCTTACCTCTATGATTGCTGATTTCAGAAAGGCCCACGTTGAAATACGCGGCTGCCGGGAAACACGAAGGCTTTTTAAAGGAGTGAAGGCGGCAACCCAGGCGGATTACCGGACTGAATTCCTTGATCTGATACTCAGCGTTAAAGTGGTCAAAGACGTCTCTGAGGCGACCGTACACATTAATTCGTACGGTTCACATCATTCGGACAGCATTATCACCGAGGATTACCGTAATGCCCTCACATTCTTACGGAATGTTGATTCGGCATGTGTGTATGTGAATGCCTCTACCCGTTTTACGGACGGACATGAGTTTGGAATGGGCGCAGAAATAGGGATTTCAACCGATAAGCTGCATGCCCGCGGGCCCGTGGCCCTGGAAGAATTAACGACTTATAAATATATGGTGTTAGGGAAAGGCCAGGTAAGGACTTAGTAAAATGAAAATCGGCATTCTAGGGGGGACATTTAACCCCATACACCTGGGGCATTTGATTCTAGCTGAGGAAGTCAGGGAGCAAAAGTGCTTAGACAGAATACTTTTTGTTCCGACGTATCTGCCTCCCCATAAAGAAAACTCAAATGTCGCCCCTGCACAAGATAGGCTCGCAATGATTAAGCTTGCCATCCGGGACAACGCGCACTTTTCTGTATCTGACATTGAAATTTCAAGAAAGGGCCGTTCGTATACCATTGATACGCTTGTAGAACTGGTGAGGAAGTTTCCTTCTAGGGAGTTGTCGTTTATTACCGGGTCGGACCTGTTGAATTACCTTGATGAATGGAAGGATTTGCAGGAGGTTATCAAGCTGGTGCGGTTTATCGTCGCCACAAGGCCGGGATATCCCCTTGAGAAAATACCTTCCTATATTGACACGGTAGCAATCAGGGCAGTAGATATCTCTGCATTTGAGATACGAGAGCGCATACGGCAGGGAAAGTCGTTCCGTTATCTTGTGCCTGAGGCAGTGCGCGCCTATATCGAAAAGAAAGGGATATACCGGTGAAGGTATGAGGGTAAAAATTGCCGCTTCGATTCTTTCGGCCGATTTCAGCTGCCTTGAAGAAGAAATCAAAAAAGTAGAGAATGCGGGTGCGGATATGCTGCACATCGACGTGATGGACGGGCATTTTGTGCCTAACATCACCATCGGGCCGGTGGTGGTTAAGGATATCCGCAAGTCAACCGCCCTTGCGCTTGACGTGCATTTGATGATTGAAAGGCCGCATGATTTTATAGATGATTTCGTCAAGGCGGGCAGCAATCTTATTACCGTCCATATCGAAACGGTCACGGAGAAAAAGATAAGAGAGATAAAAGAGAAATTGCTGAAGAAGGGTGTCAAGTTGGGTATTTCGCTTAACCCCTCAACTGCGCTACATGCGCTCGATAAGACGCTTTCGATTGTTGATTTTGTATTAGTGATGTCGGTAAATCCTGGCTTCGGAGGACAAGAGTTTATTGAATCTGCAGTCCCCAAGATTAAGGAGCTGCGTTCGTTTTTTAAGGGCGATATCGCAGTGGACGGCGGCATTAATGAAACTACCGGCCGGCAGGCACTAGAGGCAGGCGCATCGGTTTTGGCTGCCGGGTCCTATATTTTTAAATCAAG
>JAQUON010000053.1 GCA_028717045.1 Candidatus Omnitrophota bacterium
TACCGTATTAAAGACGAGAAATTAAAGATCCTGCAGGATATTTTCCTTCAGGGCGATTATGATGAAGGCGCGCTGGAGCGATATAGGCAAGAAAATTCCTACTGGTTGCCTGATTTCGCTCTTTATAAAGTGCTTAAAAGCTGCCAGGGGCAGAAGCCGTGGTATGCATGGGAAGCTCCTTATCGATGCCGCGATAAAGCTTCTCTGGAGGCCTTTGCAAAGGCGCACAGCATGGAAATTGATTTTCAGATTTGGCTTCAGTGGCAAGCTGCCTCTCAGTTTAAAGAAATCAAAGCCTACGCACACTCAAGGGGCGTTTTCCTTAAAGGCGACCTGCCTCTTCTGGTGTCGCGGGACAGCGCGGATGTATGGGTAAGGCCCGATTTTTTCAAACTGGAATTTGCTGCAGGCGCACCGCCGGATATGTATTGCGCAAAGGGCCAGCGCTGGGGAATGCCTCCTTATAATTGGGCCAAAATTGCCGAAGACGGATATGCGTATATAAAAGAGAAACTTGCCTACAGCGCGAATTTTTATGACATTGCACGGATAGACCACGTAGCAGGGCTTTTTAGGATTTGGAGCATTCCATATGGAGAGCCTCCGGAGAACAAAGGTCTCAATGGGTTTTTTGACCCCCGAGAAGAAGCAGGGTGGGAGGCCCATGGGCGGAACTTGCTTGTCGCCATGCTTACGCACACGGAAATGCTTTTGTGCGCCGAAGATTTAGGCATGATACCCCAGTCTTGTCCGAAAGTATTAGAAGAGCTGGGCATTCCGGGCAATGAGGTACAGCGCTGGGCAAAAGACTGGGAGGTAACCCATAATTTTCTCACGCCAAATGAATATCGGGTTCTTTCAGTCACAATGCTCTCGGCACACGACACTACCAACTGGCCGGCGTGGTGGGAGAACGAAGCGGGGACAGCCGACGAAGATCTTTTCTTAAGGAAGTGCCGTCAATACGGGATAGATTATTCGCAACATAAGCCTCAACTATTCGATGCGCGCCTCTCCCGGCACGGGAGATTGCGCTGGCTGGCACGCGTAAGTGATAGCGAAGTATTTTTGTCTATTATCGGCAAGAAAAAGCACGAGGCAGCAGACCTTCTGGATATTTATGAAAATACGTTCCAGGAAAAAGAAAAGCTTTGGGAAATGGCAGGATTACCCGGCCCTATGAAAGAACAGGCGGATTCCGGGCTACTTGAGCGCATCTTAGAGATGAACCTGGATTCAGCGTCTGTATTTTCGATTCAGCTGCTCACCGACCTGTTATGCCTTGCAGGCCTGTTTGAAGGCGACCCTTACGAATACAGGATCAATACGCCGGGCACGGTAGGTCCGAAAAACTGGTCGATGCGCATGCCGATTAGCCTGGAAGGCTTATATGTGCATCCGGTTACGGATAAGATACAAAAACTAATTTCGCTCTCGCAAAGAAGCCGATAGCTAGTTACCCGCGCCATGTTTTGTTTAATACTACGTTGAGATGGAAGATACAAAAATAATATTGAACGAGAAAGAAATACCCTGCGCATGGTACAACGTAATAGCCGATTTGCCTTTCCAGGTCCCTGCGGATATCAATCCTCAGACCAAGAAACCGCTTGGTAAGGACGACCTTAAGGCGATCTTTCCCGAAGCATTAATCGAGCAGGAGGTAAGTTGCAAAAGGTGGATTGCGATCCCGGGCCAGGTAAGGGATATTTACAGGCTCTGGCGGCCCACTCCTCTTAAGAGGGCAAGGAATCTGGAGAAGTATCTTAAGGTTAAGTCGCGTATTTATTATAAAGATGAAAGCGTTTCGCCTACGGGAAGCCATAAGACCAATACTGCGGTTGCCCAGGCTTTTTATAACAAGCAGGCAGGAATAAAACGCCTGACTACGGAAACCGGGGCAGGGCAATGGGGCGCTGCGTTGAGTTTTGCCTGCAATATGTTTTCCCTCGGGTGCCGAGTGTATATGGTGAAGGTCAGTTTTCACCAGAAGCCTTTCCGCAAGTCTTTGATGCATATCTGGGGCTCAGAAGTAGTGGCCTCCCCTTCGGAGATTACCGAATCCGGCAGGCAGATCTTGCGCCATGACCCCCATTGTCAGGGCAGCTTAGGTATTGCAATTTCTGAAGCGGTAGAAGAGGCTGCCAAGAAAAAAGACACTAATTATTCCCTGGGCAGCGTATTAAACCACGTGTTGCTGCATCAGACAGTGATTGGCCTTGAAACAAAACGCCAGTTGCAATTAGCAGGAGAGGACCCGGATTATTTGATTGCCTGCGTGGGCGGAGGGAGCAATTTCGGCGGGTTCGTATTCCCTTTTGTGAAGGAGAAATTAAAAAGAGGCGGCTTGAAGATCGTTGCGGTAGAGCCGACTGCCTGCCCGAGCCTTACAAAAGGCAGGTATGCCTATGATTTCGGCGATACTGCCCGGTTAACCCCCCTCCTTAAGATGTGCACGCTGGGCCATGCATTTATACCGCCCGGTATCCATGCGGGCGGGTTGCGTTATCACGGTTGCTCGCCCTTGGTGAGTGCCTTGCACCATAAAGGGATAATCGAATCTGTTGCGTATCATCAGCTTGAGGTTTTTAAGGCAGCGGTCCTTTTCGCAAAACTCGAAGGGATTGTCCCTGCCCCTGAAACCGCGCATGCGCTGAAGGCTGCCGTTGACATCGCCTTAAAGAACAGCAGGCGGTCAAAATGCATTGTGCTTAATTTTAGCGGCCACGGGTTTCTTGACCTTTCTGCGTACGATAAATTCCTCAACGGAGAATTGAAGAACTACGCCTACCCGCTCTGCGAGATTAAAAAATCCCTTAAAGACTTGCCAATAGTGTGAACATATGAGAAAAAAGAAGCAAGGCGATTTTTTAGGTAATCCCGCGGCAATTATTTTTGATATGGACGGCGTTGTTGTCGATTCAATGCCATACCACTTTATTGCCTGGTATGAAGCGTTAAGGCCTTGGGGAGTGCGCGTGAATTGTTTTGATGTCTATTCCAAAGAGGGGGAGGACTGGAAAAAGACGCTTTCCGAGCTACTTCTGCGTCACCATATCAAACCCCATACGGCGGTTTTAAAGAAAATATTCCTCACCCGGCAGAACATATTTAAAAGGTATTTCAGGCGTTATGTCTTTAAGGGCGCAAAAGAACTGCTGCAATGCCTTGCGCACAAAGGGTACAGTTTGGGGCTGGTAACAGGAACTCCGCTTAACGAAGCCAGGCGCATTCTTCCGGCACAGATCCTGCGCGCCTTTGATGCGGTAGTAACAGGAGACCAGGTCAAAAAGGGAAAGCCCTATCCGCAGCCGTACCTGGAGGCGGCAAAGAGGCTTAAGGTTAAGCCATCAGCATGTATAGTAATTGAAAATGCGCCTTTGGGGATTACTTCTGCCAAGAGGGCCGGCATGTTCTGCATAGCGCTGACCACTAGCTTACCGGCAGAGTACCTCTCTGGTGCCGATATTGTCGCTGATACGCTCCAGGAAATAACAGGTATTATCGAGAGTTCGTGCAGTGTTTCGTAGAGAGCATATCATATAGTGTTAAGTAAACAAACGTTACGGCAAATTCTAAATCCTAAAGTCTAAATTCTAAACAAGCTCAAAATCACAAATTCCAAATAACAAATAAATTCCAAAGCACCCATGGTCAAATCCCAGTATGCCGGTTTGGAACTTGGGATTTGTTTGAGATTTGATGCTTGGGATTTGGAATTTGTTTAGAATTTACCTGCCTGCCGGCAGGCAGGGGATTTAGTGCTTAGGATTTAATCCTATCGAAAGAAATAAGTATTTTATACGGCTGGCGATTAGTTTTTCTTGACATAACTCTATACTTATGATAAAGTTAAAACAATAACTTCAGAAACTTAAAGGAGGTGGAAGATGGAGTTATTTGCACCGGCAAAGGAATTGTTCGTCTATGTGTGGGATTTCGTTTTGAAGTTCTTGACAGCTGTGGTTATTTTCGTTATCGGCTGGATAGTGGCAAGGGTTATCAAGACGATAGTGGTAAAGGTGCTTAAGGCGTTAAGCATCGATTCCATCGCTGACCAAACGAAGATTACGGATTTTCTATCTAAGGGCGGGGTTAAGTATACCCTCACAGAGCTCATCGGCGTGATCGTCTACTGGGTTCTTCTTTTGGGCGTACTCGTATCTTCTTTGAACATTCTTGCGCTCACAGGCGTGACCAGTCTTCTGGACAAAATATTAACCTACCTGCCCAGCGTGATTGGTGCGTTAATGATTTTGATTCTGGGTATCTTCATCTCCGTGTTTGTAGCTTCGATAATCCGCACCGCTCTAGCGAATGTTGGGCTCGCCCAGGCAAATGCATTGAGTAAATTCTCTCAGGTAACTATTATTGTGTTCGCGATAATAATTTCACTGGATCAGTTAAGAATCGCCGCAGTGCTGATTTCGGCGATGAATATTGTTTTGGCAAGCATAGGCCTTGCGCTTGCGCTTGCGTTCGGCTTGGGATGCAAAGATGTCGCGAACAAATTTGTCAATGAGCTAATCGACAAGCTGAAATCAAAGAAATAACTTTATAACACCGTAATTTTTAAAAAAGCCCCCCATCTTCGCTTAAAAAGGTGGGGGGTTTTTAAATATGATTTATACATTCATCGATAACGCAGGCACCTTCAGGATAAAAGACCCCGCCAGGTTTAACCTTTATTTTCCTCTTACCAATAGGCGCGCAAGCCTCTTGAGCGCAATAAGCCCGAGGCTTTCAGGAGATATCAAGAAAGATAACGAACATTACCTTACTCCCCCTGCCAGTATTGAGGATTTAATGTCTAACCTGCTTTGCCGCAGGGAGTTTTTTCTCGCGATGAAAGGAAGAAGGATCATTAGGCTTTCACGTCCCTTGCCCGGCGATGTGTTGGAAGCGGGGTTTCTGTATCATAGCATACTCAAGCGGCTGCACTCGTTGCGCATAGAGGTTCTTAATTTTATACCTTTTGATTTAGATGTCGAAGTAATGCAGGTTACAATTACCAACACAGGCCAAAAACCCGTTCGTTTCGAACCGACCTCTTTTATCCCTCTTTACGGAAGGAGCGAGAGGAACCTGCGTGACCATAGGCACGTAAGCTCCCTGCTTAACCGGATCAGCCTGGATGCGCACGGCATCTACCTTAACCCATCCATGGTGTTTGATGAGAAGGCTCATACGCTCAATTCAACCATTTATTTCGCGCTCGGTTGCGAAGGCAATGGTAATGCGCCCCGGGGTCAATTCCCTACGCTTGATTATTTCTGCGGCGAATCGGATGTATATACGCCTGACGCAGTCATGAAAAACACAATGCCGGTAAAAAAGATGCGTAGCGAGTTTAACGGTAAAGAAGCGTGCGCAGCGTTCCGTTTCCGCCGGCGCCTTGTATCCCCGGGCAGTAGCGTTGCATACATCCTCATTATGGGGATAGCGTGCCAGAAGAGCCAGATAAAGAAGGCCTTTTTGAAACTTAATTCCAGGGCAAAGGTACACAAGAGCCTTGATGCGACGAAGGCGTATTGGCAACAGCACTTGTCTTCTTTAAGGATCGATTTCAAAGACAGGAATTTTACCGGCTGGCTTCGCTGGGTACAGTTCCAGCCGACCTTACGAAAACTCTTCGGTTGTTCCTTTCTGCCGCATTTTGATTACGGCAAAGGAGGAAGGGGCTGGAGGGATATATGGCAGGATACGTTAGCCCTGCTTCTGACCGAGCCCCGGAAAGCCAGGGAACTGATTCTTAATAATTTCAAGGGGGTCAGAATCGACGGCTCTAACGCAACCATTATTACTTCTGATAACCGCTTTATCGCCGACAGAAACCGTATATCGAGGGTGTGGATGGACCACGGGATATGGCCGTATCTTACCACGGGGTTCTATATTCATAAGACCGGCGACCTGGCAATTCTTTTGAAAGAAGCCACCTATTTTAAGGATGCACAGCTTAACCGGGCCGGTGCCCAGGATTTAGACCCTCAGCCGCTCGATTACACGCTGCGCACGCGCACGAATAAGGTGTACCGGGCTACGGTGTTTGAGCATCTCCTCTTGCCGCAGCTGGTCCAATTTTTTAATGTGGGCCGGCATAATGCAATACGCCTGGAGAATGCCGATTGGAACGACGCACTCGACATGGCTGCGGAGAACGGCGAGAGCGTTGCGTTTACGTTCATGTTTGCCTACACCCTTAATGACGCCTGCATATTTCTTGAGCGGCTTAAGGAAAAGGAGAAAAAGATCCCTGTTTCTTATGAACTGCTGCTTCTTCTTGACCGCCTACGCAATCCCGTTGATTATTCAAAATACCTGGCAAAACAAAAGCGGCTTAAGGAGTTTTTCAAACAGACAAAACGCGTAAGCGGCAAAAAGGTCGAGATTGAGATCGTTGACTTGATACGTGACTTACGGGAAAAGGCTAATCACCTTTGCGCGTGGCTTAAGAAAAAAGAGTGGCTGCGGGAAGGGTTTTTCAACGGTTATTATGACAATCGCGGCAGGAGGGTCGAGGGGGTTATCCGCGGCAATACGCGCATGATGCTGGCGACTTGTGTATGCGCAATCATGAGCGGCGTAGCCACTGATGCGCAGATAAAAAAGATTTGGGCTTCCATCAAAACGCATCTTTACGATACGCATCTTAAGGGGTTTCGGCTCAATACCGATTTTGGCGGGCCGTACCTTGATTTAGGCAGGGCGTTCGGGTTTTCTTACGGAGACAAAGAAAACGGCGCTTTTTTTAGTCATATGACAGTGATGCTGGCAAATGCATTGTATAAGCGGGGATTCAGCAGGGAGGGTGGGGAGGTATTTCGTTCTCTTTACGCAATGGCAACAGCGCCGGCTGCCAAGATATATCCCATGTTGCCAGAGTATTTTAATGGCCAGGGGCAAGGCCTGTATTTTTATCTTACAGGCTCTGCAAGCTGGTTTATATATACCTTGATAGATGAGATTTTTGGCATACACTTTCGCATGGGCGATGTGGTGTTGAAGCCGAAACTTCAGGGCTCTGACTTCTATGGCAATAAGATAGAGGTTTTATGTTCGATACGCGGCGCAAGTGTAAAGCTAGTGTTTCAGAAAAAGGGATTGCGTAAAGGCTTGCTGGAGATACGCAAGGTAACCCTAAACGGCGAGCCGGTGGTTTTGTCTTTGACAGGGGAATACATCATAAACGGCACGGCCTTAGTCAGGAAGCCGGGCCTGGTGAATGTCTTTTTACAATAGCCTTCCTTTTGTTTTTTTCTTCCGCATCAGTCTTTTGTTACCCAAACGGCACATAAAAGTGTTTGGCTTTTTGTTTTTTTAAAGCTATAATATACCTTTAACGTGATGGGAAATACAATAATTCTTTTAAGACATAACCTTTTGCCGTGAATAAAGTTAAAGGATATCTTTACGAATTGGCTTCGGATAAACGCCACGGGATTATTGCCGCCGGAATAAAGGCAATCCTTCTTTGCCTTTCTTTGATATATGCTGCATTAATCCGGCTCATTATTTTTTTTAGGCAGCGCAGGCATTATGTGGCAGGGTGCAAAGTGATTAGTATCGGTAATGTAGTGCTTGGTGGCACAGGCAAGACTTTGCTCGTTGAGTTTGTGTCCCGGTTTCTCAGCCAACATAACCATCGGCACGCAATTATAAGCCGCGGCTACAAGAGGCCATGCCGCACGCACAATAATATCCCTTTTGTGCCGTACGCTGCGCTGGGAGATGAGTTGTATATGCTCTCGCTCAATCTCGATAATGCGGCATTTATTGCTGACACTGACAGGGTGCGGGCATTACGCAAGGCAGCCGCAGCGTATAAGGCAGATACGGCGATTCTTGATGACGGATTTCAGCAGTGGCATATTCACAAAGACCTTGAGATCGTGACCATAAATGCCAATAATCCTTTCGGTAACTTTAGAATGATCCCTCGCGGTATTTTACGTGAGCCGATACAATCCCTTGCGCGCGCAGATATTTTTGTACTTACCAAGGCGCTCGAGCACACCGATACCCGGCCCCTCAGGGAATACCTGGTGATGCGCAATCCTTCTGCATTGATTGTTGAATCGCGCTATCAACCCTTGGGCCTTTACCACATCGAGAATAAAGATGCGATACTGGATGTATCATTGTGTAAAGGGAAAAAAGTGACTCTCTTGTGCGGAATAGCTGACCCCGGGTCTTTTGCCCAAAGCATAAGAGACATTGGCGCTGAGATCGCTTTATCTTTTGTATTTGCCGACCATCATTGCTATGAAGACACGGATGTCGCAGAAGTAATACGCGCCTGCCGCGAACGCGGCGTGACTACTATCGTGACGACCGAAAAAGATTCAGTCCGCCTCATGCACCTTATGCCTCAATACAGAAATGCGGGGGTATCCATTTTTGTATTGAAGATACAAATGGCAATATATAAGAATGAAAAAGAATTCTCTGATAGATTACTCTCTCTCTACTCTCGTTGAACTTCTCGGGCCGGTTTTAAGAATATTGCCCCGTCAGCTTGCCGTGTATGCGGGACAATTACTCGGCAGCCTCCTCTGTGCATTAGACAGCAAACACAGAAGCCTGGCCTATGCGAATATAAAGCGGGCGATGCCGGCAGGCACTGAACCTGCCGAGATCCGCAGGGTCACAAAGGCGTTTTATCAGAAATTGGGGCAGAACCTTATAGATATATTTTTTATCCCGCTTATCAACCAGGACTACATCCAAAAGTATGTTACGCTTGAAGGATTATCGCATGTCCATGATGCCTTCGCAAAAGGCAAAGGAGTAATACTCCTGACCGTACATGCAGGAAGTTGGGAGTTGGCCAATGCGATAAGCCTTAACGTCGGGCTTGCGGTGGTTGTGTTCGTCAGGGGCCAACGGTATCCGCGGCTCAGCCGCGTTTTGAACCGTTACCGCAGCTTGCAGGGCGGGCACTTGATGCAGAGGGATGGCCCGGTTACCGGTATTGCTGCCGAAGAAAGTTCTATCAGGGATATTAAGAGGTGCCTGCAGAATAACCGGATAATCGCAATGACGGCTGACCAGGGAGGCAGGCAGGGTGTCTTAGTACCGTTTTTCGGCAAAGAGGCATCCATGGCATCTGGCGCAGTACGCCTCGCACTCAAATACGGCTGTGCGCTTGTGCCCGTGTTTTTTACGCGCGTACACGGCCCTTATCTTAAAGTCATCATAGGGCCTGCGCACCAACTTACCAGCACGGGTAGTATTAAAGAAGATACGTGGAAAAATGTAAAGAATGTAACCTTGTTATTTGAGGATCTCATCCGTATGTATCCCGATGAATATTTGTGGATATATAAAATATGGAAATACTCAAAAGAAAGGAATATTCTTATCTTAAGCGACGGCAAGGCAGGGCATCTGAGGCAGTCTCAGGCAGCTGCCAATATTCTCCGGGATGCCTTCTTGGGCAGGGGTATCCGTTCCCGCATCTGTATTGTCCAGGTCCATAGCAAAGGTACCTTTTTAAAGCACTGCCTGTCCCTAAGCGCCTTATTCGCGGGCAAATATTGTTGCCAGGGATGTATGTGGTGCCTCAGGAAAACGCTTCAGGAAAGCGCATATAAGACGCTTGCAACTGCGAATCCCGATGTCGTAATTTCTTGCGGCTCGCAAATCGCAGGAATCAACTTTCTTATTGCCAGAGAGAATGCTGCTAAGTCGGTGGTACTTATGAGACCCGGTCTTTTAAGCACGCGGAGGTTTGATTTGGTGATTATGCCTAGGCACGATAAGCCTGTGCGCAGGAAAAACGTGGTAATTACAGACGGTTCTTTGAACCTTGT
>JAQUON010000054.1:0-8333 GCA_028717045.1 Candidatus Omnitrophota bacterium
ATTTTACGATAAAGTTTTTTAAAAATCCCCACACCTTCTGGTTTGGGTTAGATACGTCTATGTGGCAGCGCCATATCCATTTATTAGCCGCCTTTTTTTCAACCAGCGCAATCGGTTGGGGGTCGTGGACAAAAACGATATCCCCGTATATATTGACCTCTTTGATATTTTCGTTGCTCGTTTCCATAAAGACGTCAAAATCCGACTGCAAAATTTCTTCCGGCCTGCCGTGAAGGGCATTGTGGAACTTCTTGGTAACCTGAAAAAACTGTTCCCCGCCTTTTATCAAATCCCACCTTGTATCAACGCCGAGTTCCCTTAAAAGAGGCACCATATTGGTTAAGATCTCGGCAACACCGCCCCCGACAGATGTGGAATTAATCTGCTGGATGACCTTGCCCTTTAGTTTTTCTGCAAGGAGCCTTAAGTCACCAACGACAGACTGGCCCACAATAGGGATATATTCTTCAACCTTTGCCATCGTAACGTGCAATCCTTCTCTTTATGATTTTAATCATGGTCTTGCGCAAATCCTCTATCGTATAGGTATAAGGATCAAGTCTGTTGATAGAATCCGCCAATTCCTTGTCCCCAAACGAACTCTCGATCCAGTTGGAAAAATCGTTATTTGCTTTCTCAAGCCTTAAGCGAGATTCAAAGATATGGAAATAAATGGAGTCGATAGTAACCTTGGTTAAGGCGTCCGCAAATTCGTTTAAATCATACACTACATAATTTGTCGGCAGCACAAAGCTGACTGATCGTATAAAATAAAACTCATCCCCCTCGTGGGAAAATTTCATTTTCGCCAAAGGGTTATCTTTTAAATATGACTCAATAGCCTCAACGATGCGTTCGCGCAATGCCCTGATGGTATTAAACTGGATTGTATCGATGCTTGCTAATTTCTCACCCAGTTCGTCTTCTCCCAACACCTCAGTTACCCAGTATGCAAAATCGTTCGGCGGCTCGGGAGAAAGGTACTGGTGCTGCTGGAGAAACCGGTGGGTATGATGATAAATACAGGAGCCAGGCACCTCTCTGATAAGCGCAAGCAGCTGGTTAAGCGTAGAAGCCCGTAAGCCCGTAAGCCCTGAGAGATGCAATCGCGTATAAAACCTGAAAGGCTCTTTTGCTTTTCTTAATTCCGGCACCGTGTCTTTCCTCCTTCAAGCCGCAGAAGTTCTTCGAACAGCCGCGCTACTTCCTTTGTACCCCGCAGGTAGAACTGTGCATAGGATTTTTTCGGAAGGCCGACATGCACGCCTATACCCTTGTTTCTCACTGCCTGGAATGCATCCTCATCAGTAACATCATCACCGATATAAAGCGGCAAAAGGGAAGCCGCCTTGCTTGAAAATTTCTGCCTCGCGAACAACCACAGTACTGCCTTGCCTTTATCCCAAGAAACTGGCGGCCTTATTTCCATTACCATCTTTCCCGAGCTCGTCTTTACCTTATGCGTAAGAACATACGTCATCACAGATCCCTCAAACGCTGTTTTTATTTCAGGAATTAGGCTTCGCTTCGCACGACGGTAATGGAGGCTTAAAGAAAAACCCTTATCTTCAAGCAATACGCCTTTAAAACGGGATACCTTCTCTAAAATTTCTGGTTTAAGCTTTCGGAGTATCTTTCTGAAACCCGCATACACAGGGCTCCTGAACCTTATCTGCGGCCCCTCAATCTCAAAACCGTGATTACCCACATATGTGATTCCCTTGATACCGACTAACCGCTTGATATCTTTTAACGCTCTCCCCGTAATAACTACTATAGTATAATCTTTCTGCTGTGTCAAATCACTCAATAGTTGCTTCGTTTTTCTAGACAAAAGCGCCCTCTGCGGCTTATCGACAATGGGCGTTAAAGTCCCGTCGTAATCTAAAAATAACATTCTATGCTTGTTATGCAGCTTCTCTTTAAACTCTTCCCAGTGCCCGAGCAGGTGCTTCATGGCGAAGAACTCTGCAATGCTACATCTCCGGCCTTGTGCAACGCGTACTTTGTACACAAAGGGCCAATTATTTCATAGATAACCGTCGTGGCAATAATAGTTGTAAAAATCATATTCCCGACATCGGGAAAATCATTCTTTGCGATAAGCGCGCAACCGAGCGCAACGCCTGCCTGGGGAATCAGGGCAAGGCCTAAATATTTTTTAATGTTGCGTTGCGCGCGCGCAAAATGCGCCCCAACGCCTGCCCCGCACATTTTCCCAAGTACGCGGGATATAAGGTAAGTGATGCCAATCAATCCCAGCTTTGGTAAAATACTTATTTCTAGATTCGCGCCCGCCAATACGAAAAAGAGCAAGAACAAAGGAGGGTCTATAGTCTTTAAACTCTCGAAGAATTTAAGCGGGGTTTTGTCTATATTAATAAGAACTGCTCCAAAAAACATATTTGAGAGTAGTACTGAGAGGTGAAACCGTAGTGCCAAGCCTATCGTGAGAAAAACAAAACCTATTGTTAAAATCAACAGCTCTGCCTGGGAACGCAAAAATTTTGACAGAGAAGAAAGCAACGCCGCTACAATGGCACCTAATACAAAGGCTCCCAATATAGTTAATAAAGACGCAGAAAATACCTTAAATAAAAAGAACCCTGCAAGCATATGGTTATAAATTGCCTGGGCAACCGCCAAGGAAACTGCAAATATGATAAGACACCAGGCATCGTCAATTGCCACTACCCCCAGAAGCGTATCAGTAAAATTACCTTTTGAGCGGAATTCTCTTATCACCATCACGGTAGCAGCCGGGGCTGTTGCTGAAGCGATAGCACCGAATACTAACGCGATATAGAAAGGCTGATGCAGTATTAACAAAAATGCCACGGTCACAAAAATCCACGCACCCGTTGCCTCAAGTACGGATATCCAAAGCACAGATTTCCCGATACGGCTGAAATTCTGGAGGGAAAAGTTTTGACCAATACCGAATGCAATCACTCCTAGTACGATATTAGAAATCAACGCGGAAGCATTCAATAAATCTGAGGGTAGAAACGAACCGACCGATGGCCCGATGAGTATCCCTAGTAATAAATACGCAGTTACGGAAGGGAATTTAATCTTGCCCAACAACTTGGCTAAAAAAAAGCCTGCGAGTAAAATAAACCCGAGCCCTAATACGGTATTCATTAGATAACGCCCTTTTGGTGAAAGACTTCGCGAATGATATCAAAAACTCCGATCATACCTACGAGCGTATTATTTTTGTCCACCACAGGAAATTCCTCTTTAAGATGCATTTTCATAAGATTGAATGCTTCTTCTATCGACATGTCTTCCCGTAAAGAAACAATCTTTTGTTCCATAATATCTTCTACTAGCACCAGATTTCCCACTTCTTCGGTAAGATCGATATGAAAAATATTATCTTCGCCTTCTTCATCAAGAAAAGGAACGGCCTTGAGCAACTCGGGATTATACGGTCGGAATACATTCAGCAGGTTCTGGAAAGAAACAATCCCCGCTAAATGCCCTTGCTCATCAACAACCGGTACGAGGGGGAATATATGGAATTTGATAAACATGGTAAGCAATGCCTTGAGCGTGGTGCTGCGCGTTACGGTAATCACATTCTTTGACATTAGCTCTTTTACCTGCATGGCTACTCCTTAAATTCAAACTTTAAAAGTTCGGATAAGACTTTACCCGACCAGCGGAAAATGTTGTGCTGTTGAATCAGGTCCCTCATCTTCGACATCCTTTTTTTGCGTTCCTCATCGGGCATCGATAACGCAAAGAAAATCCCTTCGCTGAATTGCTCGCGGTCATACGGATTCACCAGGATCGCATCGGTGAGCTCCCTGGATGCGCCCGTAAACTGGCTTAATACAAGCATCCCCTGTTCATCCGAACGGCTGGCAACAAATTCTTTCGCGACAAGGTTCATCCCGTCGTGCAGCGAGCTTACCAAACATACATCGCCCATACGGTAAAACGCGATAAGGTCAAGAAAAGATAGGTGCCTTCTCACTAAAATAATCGGTTCCCAGGTATCGGTAGAGTGCTTCCAGTTAATCTCCTCTACGAGCGCATTGATTTCGTCGTTGAGCTCTTTATATTTAGGGATGTGTATACGGCTAAGCTCCCCCATCTGTAAAAAGACGACCTTCTCTTTCAATTCCGGGTGCCTCTCCAGCAGTCCATCTACGGCAAGAAGCCGCTCGGGGATACCTTTGGTATAATCAATGCGGTCAAGCCCCAGTAAGACCTTGTAGCCGCCAAGCCTGAATTCTTCAACGAGTGCCTCCTGGATCTTTAAAACCTCAGCCGAAACTGATATCCGGTTGATGCCCTCAAAATCAATACTGATAGGATACGGCCTGATAAGGGTTTCGTGGTCCTGGCGGGTAACAGAGAATTTTTCCCGGTCGATTTTCGATTCTATCTCCCTGTCCACGGCCTCTATAAAATTATCGCGGTGGTTGCGGATATGAAAACCTAAAAGGTCATTTGCAAGAAGCCCCTCAAGGATTTCTTTTTTTTGAGGGCAGATCCTGAAAGAATCATAGTTTGGCCAGGGGATATGCCAGAAATGCGCGATAACGAACTGGCTGGGAGATATTTCTTTGAGAAACTTAGGAAGCAAACAAAGGTGGTAGTCTTGTATCCACACAAATGCTTTTTTATCTCCTGCCTCCTCCTTCACTGCCGCGGCAAATTTACGGTTCACTTTCACATATTGACCCCAATCTTCCTGCCTGAATAAGGGCCGCTCAAACGCCATATGGCATAAAGGCCATAAGGCCTCGTTTGAATAACCGTAATAATACCCGTTTTCTTCTTCTTTGCTCAGCCAGACCCGCTTGAGGCTATATGAAGGGTTTTCCGGCGGAACTTTTATCTTACCTTTCTCGTCGGCAACTTTCCGGTCAGCATCTCCATTGCCAAAAGCCACCCACGTCCCATGGCATGCCTGCATCACCGGGTCCAGGGCAGTGATTACCCCTCCTGCGCCCCGGCGGCATTCAACCTTACCTTTGTTGAATACGTGTACATAGGGCTGCCTGTTCGAAACAACTATGAATAAATAATCTCCCAGCTTGTCCTTAACTAGATTTTGCAAGTCTGATTTTGACCACATACATTGCCCTCCTTGAATGTAGGACAAAATATCCCACTTAGGACCAGATGCCTCTCAATGCGGTATTTAAGTCCTTATAAGAAGAGATGACTTTACGCTGCTTTTTCCTGGCTGTAGTTTATTGCCCTAATGGGATAAGGTATGATAATGCCTTCTTTGGCGTACCTTGAATGGAGCCGCTTGACAAACTCATGCTTTATGAGGTATTGATCTACGTATTCTTTTGCCCTTAAGATCACGGTAAAATTAATGCTAAAATCTGCGAAGGTATGATAACGGATAAAGGGGTCGAAACCGGGGACTCCCCCAGCCACTTCTTTCATTACCTCTTTTGCGACCTCACAGGTTACTTTTTCCACTTTTTTCAGGTCGCTGTCATAGTGAACCCCAACGTTTATCAGGACCGCCATCTCTTTATCGGGAAGGTAATAGTTGGTGATAATTGACTGCGTAAGTTTCGAGTTAGGCACCAGCACCACATTGTTCGGCAGCATTTTTATCTTAGTGTTGCGCCAGTTAATATCTATCACATACCCCTCTTCGCCTGACTCAAGCTTGACATAATCTCCTACCCGCACCTGCTTCGACGCAATTGTATAGAAACCGGCAAAGAGGTTAGAAAGGGTATCCTGAAGCGCAAGAGCTACCGCGAGCCCCCCTACGCCCAGAGTCGCCAGGATCGGAGCAATGGAGATACCGAGGCTGTTGAGAATAATCAAGATGCCTATACCGAATACGATTATCCTGGAAAAATTCTGGGTAAGCGTAGTAACGGGCAGCGCAGATTCAATTCTATTGGAATAAACGGTAATGAATTTAGAGGCGATGTTGGACAACACAAAGGTGACCGATATGATGCCTAACACGAGTATGATTTTGCTGATAATATGCACCACATTTTGAGGGACAGCGGAGATTGCAAGCGCAAAATAAATACCGAGCATCAAAAACCATATGACAAACGGCCCCCTGATTGCGCCTATAATAATATCGTCTATCTTTGATGAGGTCTTCTGCGTCCAGCGTATCAATCTGGCAAAAATAGCCCTTCGTAGCAGGAGGCCTGCCAAGAGAGTGCCGCATAATACCAGCACAGGCGTGACCACTTCGAGTATTTTTTGCGCATTATCCATCACAAACTCTTTCATCACTGCTCCTTTTCCAGCTTTTATTATATCCAAATGCGCAGGGCAAGGCAAGGCTTTTTCTAAAGGATTTTAATATCCGACGGAAAGAACGGGGGAATGTAACGAGTAAGGAACAGAAAAGGGATTAAAAATAAATAGGGGGCTATATAGCCCCCTTGGTGATGAGTAACCTACGCACCCTTCTATGTCTAAAGTATAACACACTATGGCCCGGGATTTCAAGTCCGGGCTTTAAGTAACTGCTAACGCAAAATGCGAAGCCGCCTCTTAAATTCCGGCCACGGAAAATACTTCCCGGGGCATTCGGTTCTGGCGCCCGGCACCTGGCCATGGCCGATAATGTTTTGCATGGGAATACGGTAATAATTTCTTAACATATTGACCAGGTATACAAGCGAATCAAGCTGCTTCTCAGAAACCCTCTCTCTACTGAAATTTCCCACCAGGCAGACGCCGATACCTCGATAATTCATGCCCGAGGCCTGGCAATGCGCTCCGTTTTGTTGTTTTATCCAGCGCGGAGAAGCCTCTATGTGGCCGACTTCTTTGCCGCTTGTACCGTTGTCAATAATAAAATGATACCCTATCCCCTGCCATCCTTTGGCGTTATGTATCCTGTTAACAAAGAGAGCATTGCCTTCCTCGGTAGCAGTGTGGTGCACGATGATATACTTCCATTTGCTTGACCGATACAGAGGCACCACAGACTTCAAGGGCGCAGCATGAGGCACCCGGATCCTCTGGCCCATCTTTAAATCGCGGGGAGATTTCAAGCTGTTGGCGGACATAATATCCTGCATCCTGACATCGTACATCTTGCTGATGCGCCAGATAGTTTCTCCGGGAGCAACCACATGCACAACATCCTGCCTTACAAAAGGCCCGGATGCCGCAGGATATACCGATTGGCTTGGGTAGCCGGAAGGCCCGCGTGGTACCCCAGCGCAGGAACTTAGAAGAAACGCGAGGGCGATCAAAAGAAAAAATCTCTTCATGCTTTCATTAGCGTATTTAGTCTGTTAATAAAACACACCGAGGCTTTCGAGCTTCTTGCGCATCTCCTCGATTTTGGCATCCTTCTCTTTGAGCTGTACGTCCTTTTCTTTCAGTAATTCCTGTAAATTCTTGATCTCGGCATCTTTGCGTAGAAGAGATGCCTGTGCCTGAGAAAGAGAATTTTTTAGTTCTTGTGATCTGCGATTCAACGCACAACCGCTTAACGCCACGCACAAACCAAATAACAGCACTATGCTCTTTTGTGTGTTCTTTCCATTCATATACATAAGAAACAGCGTCTATCAATAATTTTGCGCTAAAACCTCGTAAAATGACTGGGGGTGCTTACAGGCCGGGCATTGTTTCGGCGCCTCAACCCCTTCATAGACATAGCCGCAGTTGATGCAATGCCATTTCACCGGCATCTTTTTCTTGAATACCTCATTATTTTCGATATTACCGATAAGTTTTCGGTACCTTGCCTCATGGAATTTTTCAACGTTGGCCACCTGCTCAAATGAGGTTGCAACGTCGTCAAACCCTTCGTCCCCAGCCACCTGGGCAAAATTGGCATAGAGGACTGTCCACTCAAGGTTCTCTCCTGCCGCTGCTTCCTCGAGGTTGCTTTTGGTATCCTTGATCATGCCCGCAGGATAAGAAGCGGTAATTTCAGCATCCCCTCCTTCAAGGTGCTTAAAAAACACTTTGGCATGTTCTTTTTCGTTTTCTGCCGTTTCAAGAAATATAGCAGCGATCTGCTCATAACCTTCCTTTTTTGCTACGCTGGCAAAATACGTGTAGCGGTTGCGCGCCTGCGACTCGCCGGCAAACGCCGCCAGCAGATTCTTCTCCGTTTTTGTCCCCCTGATTGACTTACCCATATTTTCCTCCCTTACAAGTATTGTATATGCTCACCGCCCTATTTTTTATTATACTAAAAAAAGTGTGATTGTAAACATAAAGAACCGTTCCTAATCGGGGTCGCGCTATATAATGTATCGGCCTAATACGGAAGAAAAAACATTCAAGAGGAAAAACGGAGCGTATATTTTCGAATCAAGGTGAACGGATGATATGAAAGCTTTGATTTTCTT
>JAQUON010000054.1:8343-9776 GCA_028717045.1 Candidatus Omnitrophota bacterium
GCTCTAAATTGATATAGGTAAAGACTGTGGCTTCCCGCTTAAGAAATTCGTGAAGCATAGTCTGATATAAGCCTGGTATATCCGGATCCGCTTTCAGGATATGCATTACCATGGTATCTTGATTGAGGCGTTGGCCGATGCAAACCGCGCAGGCCTTGCCCTCCATCATCAGTGCGGCCCCTTTTAAACCGAACTCCGTAAAATTATCAGCCATTTCGCGGATCGCCGCCCTTTCATTGCGTAACCCCTCAACGCTATCGCAATCCTTAATCGTGCACCATCTTTCCTCAAACTGCAAACATTTCCGCATGCTATCAGGGTCCAGTGCCATATATTCAAAAATGTGGGATGATTTAAATTTCTTTATAAGGTTTCTTTTTCCGTCAAACTTCCTACCGGCAAGTGTGACGAGCTCTTCTGTCTTGTAGAGATAATCATAGTTATCGCGGTCTTCTTCTATGACAAAACGTCCGTTTCCCTCAAACGGGCCTACCGAGGCCTGCGGCATACGGATGAACGTTGCGTATGATTCTCTACACACACGTTCGATGACCGCGGTGGGATTGCCGGGGCCTAACGGTTTAAAAAACCTGGGAGTCTTTAAAGAATCACAACGAAACAGGATAAAATCTTCTAGTGATGCAATACTCAGCTGATAGGCGTTCCTAAACGAGTAAAGGTTAGTAAATGTTAATTCCGATGTTTCGGGAGGGTCAAGCGCTATTGCGGCGTCGAATAAAGGCTTACAATCCTTGGTGAACGGTTGAAATGCCGGGTAGGTGCTGATTTTCATTCTTATGAGAGGCGGTCAAACGCTAAGCAAGCAACTTGTACCAGGCGCATTCAGGACATTGCGCGCAACTTCTTTTTGTCTTTGGGAAAAGGTGCGGGGCAAGGAACCAGCATTCCTGGCCGAGTCCGGCAATATACACAGGGCAGGCTTCTTTTAGCTCTTTTGGGCATTTCCAAAAATCCCAGCAATCACCGATTCTTTTTCCAGGCATCGTTATCCGCCCCTCGCCTGTAGTATACTACGTTTTCAAGAAACGCCGGAGATATTATTAAGAAATGTCAAAAGACAATCGTCTTATTCTGGTATTTGATAATGCGGTAATCAAGGTAGCAGGCAATTGCGCCTGATAACGCCCTTTTTTCCAGATTCTTGCCTTTGCGCATAAGGGCATTTGCGTCATCCCTGTGCGAAACAGGCTCAACTACCTGAGAAATAATCGCTCCTTCGTCAAGGTCCTCGGCAACGAAATGTGCGGTCGCGCCGATAACCTTCACCCCGCGTGCATACGCCTGCCGATAAGGGCCGCTGCCTTTAAAAGACGGCAGAAAGCTATGGTGGATATTGATGATATCCTTACCGTATGATTTCAGGAACTCTGCGGATAATACCAGCATATACCGCGCCAGAACCAAAAAATCAG
>JAQUON010000055.1 GCA_028717045.1 Candidatus Omnitrophota bacterium
AGGCCACACGTTCCGCAGCCAGACAGATACCGAGGTCATAGTACACCTGATTGAAAAGTACTATTGCCACAACGTGCCCCTGGAGGAAGCAGTACGCAAGGCTGTGTTAAAACTGGAAGGGTCTTTTGCGCTCGGCGTTATTTCTTGCAGGGAGCCGCATAAGCTCGTTGGTGTCCGGCTAGGTAGCCCGCTCATTATCGGCATCGGCGCGCAAGAGCAATTTCTCGCTTCCGATATCCCGGCTGTGCTTGATTCCACAAAGGAAGTGGTTTTTGTGAATGAGCAAGAGCTGGTAGTATTGACCCCAGAGGGTTATGCAATAACCGACTTTCTAGGGCGACGGATTATCAGAAAACCCGCCTTAATAGATTGGGATATCGCCCAGGCGCAGAAACAGGGCTATACGCATTTTATGCTCAAGGAACTCAATGAACAACCGAGGGTGCTCGAACATATTTTGGCAACCAGGGTCAGAAGAGACTGCAACCGCATCGTGTTTGAAGAGCAGCGCATCAGCGATGAACGATTAAGAAAAGTGCGTGCTATTCACATAGTTGCCTGCGGCACGGCCTATCACGCGGGCCTTGCGGGGAAGTATATTCTCGAGCACCTTTGCCGCCTACCCGTTTCTGTCGATGTGTCAAGTGAATTCAGGTACCGCGATTTGCTCATCGATGAATCCGCCCTCGTCATTGCCGTAAGCCAGTCGGGAGAAACCGCAGATACCTTAGCCGGCGTGCGGGAGGCGCAAGGTAAAGGTGCGGCCATTCTTGCGGTATGCAATGTTGTCGGCTCAACCTTGACCAGAGAGTCAGACGGCATCATCTATACATATGCGGGCCCGGAAATCGGAGTGGCGTCTACAAAGGCATATACCGCCCAATTAACCGCCCTTTATTTATTTGCCTTCTACCTTGCCCGCGCGAAGAACGTGCTTGATGACGCGCAGGTTGTCAAATATCTTACGGAATTAAGGCGCATCCCGTCCCAACAAAATACAGTATTGCACAATCAGAGGAGCGTCAGCAGGCTTGCGAGGAAACACGCCCATTTCGGCTCATTCCTTTACCTGGGTAGAGGGATTAATTTCCCCTCGGCTCTTGAGGGAGCGCTTAAGCTGAAAGAAATTTCTTATATCCCTGCCGAGGGGTATGCGGCAGGAGAGATGAAGCACGGGCCTATTGCCCTCATTGACGAATATCGAGCAGTGGTGTGCATTGCCTGCCAGTCTCACGTATACGAGAAAATGATTTCCAATATACAAGAAATCCGTGCCCGCCAAGGAAGGCTTATCGTGATTGCCACTGCTGGCGACGATAAAATTCAGGAGCACGCCAAGGAAATTATTTATATACCAAAATGTAATGAGCTCTTTTCTCCTCTTCTTACGGCCCTGCCCTTACAGTTGTTGGCGTATCATATAGCCGTTGCCCGCGGTTGCGATGTGGATCAGCCAAGAAACCTGGCCAAGTCGGTTACCGTTGAATAAGGCGCAAAGGCGTGCGCCTTAAGGAAGGCATGCCTCTATGCTGTACCTAGTTGCCACTCCCATAGGCAACCTCAAAGACATTACCCTAAGAGCCATTGAAGTGCTGCAATCGGTGGATATAGTAGCCTGTGAGGACACCCGGCATTCCCGTATTCTGTTTGACCATTACGGTATACGCACGGCAACTACCAGCTACACGCAGCATAATAAATTGCGTAAAGGTCCGTATTTGCTTTCGCTTTTAAAAGCAGGTAAAAACGTTGCCCTTATTTCTGACGCTGGCATGCCCGGTATCCTGGACCCAGGATATCACCTCATCAACCTCGCCATAGAGAATAACATTTTTGTTACTGCGATACCGGGAGCCACTGCGTTTGTCAGCGCCCTGGCGGTATCCGGGAAGCCAAGTCACAGGTTTTTTTTCGAAGGCTTCCTGCCCGCAAAGCAGGGGGCGCGCATCAACCGCTTGAAGAGATTATCGGTTTTGGATTGTACCATAATTGTACTGGAGTCACGCCACAGGATCATTGCGACAGTACGCGATATCCAAACTGTGTTTGGCCCGCATAAAGAGCTTGTGTGTGCTCGGGAGCTTACAAAAAAATTTGAAGAGGTATTACGCGCAAAGCCTGATGATGTGCTCGAGGCTTTTAAGACCAAACCCCCGCGTGGAGAATTTGTGCTTGTTTTATGAAATAATACCATAAAAACGTTTTCATTTGGTCTTTTGTATTACTTGAAAATTACAATACATGATGTATACTTTAAGGTGCAATTAAGAATTAAAAAAAGTTTTTATAATTTTTATCAAAGGAGGCGGGAGATGCGTAAAAAGTCTTTATCCCTGCTAATGATTTTTTGTTTTCTGTTAAGCCAGCCCGTGGGTTTTTGCCAAACCATAGCACAGCTTGATATGTCACAGCATATGGGGGTTTCTTCCGGGACAAGCACAGTCACGGAAATTTCAAGGCCCATCCACCTGAGGTATTGTGCATATGAGCCCGCCAGCAACCAATTCCGTATTCTTGTTGATAAAGGAGATGCAAGCGATATAAGCCAGAAATTGCTGGGGTCGGCTACGCAGCAGCTGCTGGATTATTTTTTCATCGGGATAGCCTTGCCTAATAACTCTTTCTGGGTCAATCTAAGGCCTGATGCCGAAGACAAGATATTGGACAAAGATTTAAGCACCACAAAGATGGGTAAAGTCCTGTTAGAAGCAGACCTCCAGTTAAAAAAAGATACGGCCCAGCTGGTTTCTCCTAACACTACCGAGGGCAGTGAATATTGGGCGAAGTTGTACAAGAAGGCCGAAGAGCTTTTTGGTTCGTCAGACGTAGAAATCCCCACCACGGTAAGGCCCTGGATTGTGCCTGACGAGATTCTTATACGGCAAACCCCTGACAGCGCGTATATTTATAAAGCAACGCTTAAGGTGCTGCTGGAACAGGATTATCTTAAGGGCTCCGAGCTCTATAATTTCAAAGACGAGCGGTTAAAAACTCTTAATGAATATGCTGCCCAGCTGATGAGGCAGTTAATAATTCCGCGGCTAACCAGGGAAGTAAATTCCGCAGCGCGTTACGCAGAGTTAAGACAGGTATATTATTCCTTGATCTTTGCTCAATGGTTTAAGCAACAGTTTAGCGGCAGGTACGGTTCGTACGCGGGCCTCGTTGACAAAAAGATATTGTCAGGAATCGACCTGGGCACATCGTGGTCAAAGAGCACTTATTTTAAGGAATACCTTGCTTCTGTGCAGAGGGGCGAATTTAAAATTACCGCTCCCCATGCAGGCGCGGGAAAGGCCTTAAGGACCTATTTTGCAGGCGGTATAGGGTTTACAGATTTAATGACAGGCGCACTTCCTAGTGCGATGACGGTCTCGCGTTTACAGGTGCAACCTGTGTCGCGCATGGCACCGATAAGCGGCATCGAAGGGATCTCGCCGATTACGCAAATAGCAAGTGTCAGGCCCGTGGCGACAATAGCCACTACAAGCGGGAGCGCTTTATTGGTAGAGGCGGGTAACATCGATAGGATTGTGACGGCTCGCATAGGCGTTCTTCCTGTTGAGGTAACCAAGCTGCCAGCGTTTAATGTAGAAGCGTTGAATTTAGCAGGAGCGGAAATCGACATAGCGCCTGTTACCTCCAGTCCTTTGCCCTCTTTCCCGAGAGTCACCGTGAATGTAGCGCCGATAGGCAGAATAATTGATGCTTGGTCGATTTCCAATATAGAACGGGCGTTAAGAGAGCGCCTTGGAATCTTGGACATTAGGAATAACCTGGCATTGACGCGGCTGGCAGAAGCAGTGTATACAAAGGGGGCAGAAATCAATGAGGCCGAAATCCCAGAAATATCCACTATTTCCCAGGCAGAGATTAAACTAGCGGTAAGCGAAATAGTAAGGAGCCAGGCAATGCCTGTTGCGACCATATCGGCTGCGGATGCCATTGCCATACGCGGCGCTACAGAAACCCTGCCTCAGCCAAGGCTGTTGCCGGCAACAAGCGTGCCTCAGGCAGCCAGCCCCATTGTGATAAATGACATAAGCACAAAGCCTCTTGCTGCAGCCACTTTTAGCATGCCAGGATACGAATCCCTTCCTACGAAAGTAGCAGGAGAAGATCGCGTGGTGGTGGTAATGCCTGCGGCTAAGGCGTTTGAGGCCCTGGGTATAGTATATACTCCGGAACAGAAATTTGCCATCGCAACACCGACTCTGCAGGCTGTGAATTATTTGGTAGCCCAAGCTGATCTTCCCGGCGGCAAAACGCTTTTGTTAACTAAGCCGTTGGCGCAGACGGATTCCGTAGAGAAGGTAACCCTTGATGCGGCAGATATATTTACTGTCTTATCCCGCCAGTATAAGTTACGTCCCCAAAATATTAACCTGGTGGTTATGGCAGCTCCGCGTTCCGAGGCCCTTACAATTGATACGATCCAGCTTGCCAAAAGGATCGGCGCAGAGACCGTGCGCGTAGAAGTAAAACCCGTTAGGGAAACCACAATCATTACATCGGAAGGGCTAGTCATGGGTAGTTCGTCGACGATGCTGCGCTATTTTCCTCTTAAGCGGGAACCAGCAGTCTCTTCACCCATCGCAGCTCAGCCCCTGCTTGACATTAGGGGTATTGCCGAGTCTGTCAGCAACAGGGCTATTATTTCCGAGCGGGCCCAGATCGCCATGGACCAGATTCCGGGCATGCCAGAGGTTCGCCAGCTGCAAGATTTATTGCAGGGGATAGGAGACAACACCCTGCGCATTCAAAATCAGCCGATAGGGCAGGTAGCGCCTCAGGCAGTAATAGAATTTGTGCGGCAGCAAAATTTACCGGCACCGCAGAAGTTTATTCTCGCCTCCGTGCTTAAGGTGAGCCTTCCGGAGGTTACTCTTGAAACAGCCTTGCAGGAAGAAGTACCCGCGGCGGTTACGTTGACATCGCCGGCATCTGTGGCCACGCCAACAGCTCGTATGCCCGCCCTGGAAGCCGCCCGTAACTTAGGAGGCATTGACTTACGCTCTATGAAAATTCTTATTCCTCCTGCCCTGAGCAGTTACACCAAAAGCGCTACAAACTTAGCCACCATCAATCTAGGTCAAGAAGGAAAGAAAATAGAAGCAATGATTAAAAACGGAATTGTCCCGTCGGGCCAGCGGGTAAAGGAATACGTAGAAGCCGCTTGCCAGGGGCCAGGCGCCGCTGAAAGGATCGGCGCAGCATTTGCACTTTTAAGCGACATGTTGAAATTAGAAGAATCAAGGGCCATGCCGACTGCGCCCGAAGTAGCAGAGGCCTTGGTGTTTTTAGAATCACAGGGCCAGCTCCGTTAGGCTTGAAAGAAAATGTGTTGACAAGGAGTGCGTGAAGCGATATAATTATACTCAAGAATTTAATATAAACCTTTAAGCAGGCCCTCGCGAGGTTTGCAAGGTGAAAAAATGAAGTTAGTAATCATACAAAGACAAAGCCCAACTTTTTTTAACGGTTGGGCTTTTTTATTCCATGCAGGAAAAAGCAAAAATACTCGATAGAGAGACCATCCAGCGTACCCTTATGCGCATGGCGCACGAAATTCTGGAGAAGAATAAGGGGACGCAGGCGCTTTGTCTTATGGGGATCCGCAACAGAGGGGTGTATTTGGCGCATCGCCTGGCAGCTTGCATCAAGGGCATCGAGAACGCCGAAATTCCGGTCGGTGTTTTAGATATTACCCTCTACCGCGATGATTTAACCCTCCTTACCCCTAATCCGGTAGTTCACAAGACCGAGGTAGCCTTTGATATCACTGATAAAAACGTGGTGTTGGTAGATGATGTGCTATATACCGGCAGAACAGTAAGGGCTGCACTGGACGCACTCATGGATTTGGGCCGGCCCAAATCCATCCAGCTGGCAGTGCTCATCGATAGAGGGCACAGAGAACTGCCTATTCGGCCCGACTTCGTGGGCAAAAATATCCCCACCTCTCAAAACGAATTTGTGGAATTGAGGCTGTTAGAGTCAGACGGCATCGATGAGGCAGTCATCAAGCAGAAAAAGACCTAACTCTATGGAATGGAAAAGAAAAGACCTGCTTGGGCTTGAGGAATTAGACAAGGAAGAGATAGAGCTTATCTTGACCACCGCAGAGTCATTCAAGGAGGTTTCCCACCGCTATATCAAAAAAGTTCCTGCCCTGCGCGGCAAGACCGTGGTAAATTTATTCTATGAGCCTTCCACAAGGACGCGCGTATCATTCGAGGTCGCTGCCAAGCGCCTTTCTGCCGACGTGATTAATATTGCTGCCGAGACCTCAAGCGTGAAAAAGGGCGAAACCCTTATTGATACAGGCAGGAACGTTGAGGCGCTCAAGGCAGACATCATCGTGATCAGGCATAATTCTTCCGGTTCCGCTCATCTACTGGCGCGCAACGTCGGCATCAGCGTAGTGAACGGCGGGGATGGTTGGCATGAGCATCCGACCCAAGCACTTCTGGATATGTTTACCTTGAAGGAGAAGCTCGGCAGGCTTAAAGGCCTGCGGGTAAGTATAGTGGGGGATATTGCGCATTCGCGCGTCGCGCGCTCAAACATATGGGGGCTCACGAAGTTGGGCGCTGAGGTCATTATATGTGCGCCGCCCATGCTGATCCCCCCGCGCATAGAAGCAATGGGGGTCCGGATTACCCATGACATTGACGACGCATTGCGCGATGCCGACGCAATCAACGTATTGAGGATGCAATTCGAGAGGGATGAACGCAATGCCTTCCCCCAGCAGATAGATTATTTCCGGCATTTTGGCATAAGCACAGAGAGGCTTAAGAAAGCAAAAAAGAATATTATCGTCATGCACCCAGGCCCCATAAATAGGGGCATTGAGATGTCAAGCGAGGTTGCCGATAGCGCGAATTCCGTGATCCTAGAACAGGTGACAAACGGGATTGCGGTAAGAATGGCAGTATTATATTTAGTTTCCCACGCACACGATAAAATCAATGAAGCTACTGATTAAAAATGCAACCATAGTTGATCCTGCCTGCGATGTGTATGCAGAACTAGATATGGCAATAGAGGACGGCACAATCAGCCATATCGGTGCACACATAAAAGAAGAAGCCGAGACCGTTATTGATGCAAAAGGCAAAGTGCTCATGCCCGGGTTAACGGATATGCACGTGCATTTGAGGGAGCCGGGCAGAGAAGATAAAGAGACGGTAGCAACAGGGACCGTGGCGGCGATTAAGGGCGGGGTTACTGCCCTTTTGGCAATGCCCAATACAGAGCCGGCCATTGACACAAAAGAACATGTGCAGCTGCTCAAGGGCATTATCGGCCGCTCTGCGAGTGCGCACGTGTACATGGCAGGCGCTCTTACTAAAGGGCGGCAAGGGAAAGAACTGGCTGATTTCGCGGCAATGCAAGAAGAAGGGATAATCGCCCTTACGGATGACGGCTCTTCGGTAGATGACGAAGGGCTGATGCGTAGCGCCCTGCGGCTGGCCCGCGAGAGGGGGCTGCTGGTTATCTGCCATTGCGAAGAGAAAACACTTGCCAATAGCGGGGTAGTGAACCTCGGGTTGATTTCTACCAAATTAGGCTTGCGCGGGATTCCTTGCGAGGCGGAGTATAAAAGAGTAGCGCGCGATATCCTTCTCGCAGAAGAAGCTGGATGCCGCATCCACATTGCGCATGTCAGCTGCGAGAAATCGCTGGAAATCATTGCAAAGGCAAAAAAACGGGGGGTGCAGGTTACTGCAGAGACCGCCCCGCATTATTTTACACTTACCGAAGATGCCGTGAGCGGTTACGATACCAATAAAAAAATGAACCCCCCCCTAAGAAGCGCACAGGACAAAGAGGCGATATGCCAGGCATTGCGGGATGGCACGATAGACGTTATTGCTTCTGACCATGCCCCTCACACGGAAAGCGAGAAAGAGGTAGAATTTGATTTTGCAGAATTCGGCGTTGTCGGGCTGGAAACATTACTGGCGGTAAGTATTACCGAATTACTGCACACGAAAGTCTTAAGCCTCCCAGGGCTCGTCCGTAAGCTCTCGTGTAATCCGTCGGCAATTTTGGGGCTGTGCAAGGCTTCTTTAAAGAAAGGTTGCCAGGCAGAGCTTATTATTGTAGACTTACACAAAGAGTGGCAGGTTACGAAACGCAGCCTGGTGTCTAAATCAAAAAACTCGGCTTTCTTGGGCAGGCGGTTGCAAGGGGTAGTGGAATATGTCATCCTTGGCGACAGGGTTGTGCATCAGGCCCGCCATTGAAAGTGGATACCGGTGTTAAATGGCGCCCACACAAGCGGCCAGGTTTATTCTTACCAAGGAATTAGGCAGGTTTTCCCGGTGGCTAAGAATACTCGGTTTTGACGCCGAGTACGATATAAACGATAACCCCGGCAGGTTGATTATCGAGGCCTTGAAGGGCGGGCGTATTATTCTTACGCGCAGGCACAAGATGCCCCAGTCCAGAGGCGTAAGGATTGTGATTGTTAACGAAGAAAGACTGCAAGGGCAAATTATAGAGGTTGTACGCCTGCTGGGACTGCGACTCGATGCAGAAAAAATGTTTAGCCGTTGCATCATTTGTAACGTTGCATTGGACGCTACCGAAAAAGAAAAGATAAAAGACAGAGTGCCGCAACATGTGTGGCTGACCCAAGCACAATTCGTCACCTGCCCTGTGTGCCGCAGGATATACTGGCGCGGCAGCCATTGGGACAATGCGGCAGAGGTTCTCAAAGACATTTATTCTTAACCGGGGAAAGAGGTTCAAAGGAAATGCGCTTTATCGCCGATTTTCATATTCATTCTAAATATTCCCGTGCCACCTCCCGGAATATGGATATGCTTCATATCGCCGAATGGGCGATGCTTAAGGGCATTACCGTCATGGGCACGGGCGATTTTACCCACCACTTGTGGCTTGAAGAGGTCAAAAGAAATGTCGAAGACGTAGGCAACGGTTTGTATAAGTATGCTTCAAAAAATAAACCACGCAGCGACGTGTACTTCATTTTGAGTTCCGAAATCAGCAGTATATATTCAAAAAAAGGCAAGACCTACCGCATTCATACTGTCGTGTTGGCGCCTTCGTTTAAAACCGTTGATGCCATTAACAATACGTTATCCCGCTATGGCAACATTGCTTCCGACGGCAGGCCTATCTTGGGCCTGGACGCACAAGAGTTAGCGAGAATTATTTTTGGGATCGATGAACACTGTATCATTATCCCGGGGCATATCTGGACTCCTTGGTTTTCCCTGTTTGGCTCTATGTCCGGGTTTGACAAGATAGAGGATTGCTTTGAAAAACAAACCCAGCGTATATTTGCCCTGGAAACAGGATTATCGAGTGACCCGGCGATGAATTGGCGCCTTTCCGCGCTCGACAGGTTTAGCCTGGTGAGCAATTCTGACAGCCATAGCCCTTCCAAGATCGGGCGCGAGTCGAATGTGTTTGATTGCGAGCTCACCTATCAGTCAATACGCGACGTGCTACAACGCAAGGATAAAAGCAGGTTTTTGTTCACGGTAGAATTTTTCCCCGAAGAAGGGAAATACCATTTCGACGGGCACAGGGCATGCGAGGTACGGTTTTCTCCCCGCCAGACACGCGAGCATGGCGGGATCTGCCCCCGTTGCGGCAAGGCCCTTACCGTGGGAGTAATGAATAGGGTGGAGCAGCTCGCTGACAGAAAGGAGGGGTTTGTCCCCTCCAACGCAATCCCATTTA
>JAQUON010000056.1 GCA_028717045.1 Candidatus Omnitrophota bacterium
TGTTTTAATATAAAGAATATGTAAACTTAAAAACTCGCTGAAGGACAGAGGATAATCATTAATGAAAGTTTTAATAGTCAACCGTTTTATGGGCATATATGGAGGCGCAGAAACCGTAATTAAGGAGTTCGCCTCTTGCTTGAATGAAAGGGGAATTAGAAACCTTGTAGTGGCGCTCAATATCTCAGGGGAAGTCAAAAGGCTTTGTGCCGGCATAGACATAATTGTCCCTGAGCGGCAATTCCCTTACGCATATAGAAGCACGGGCCTGATGTCCAGTTTGGGCATTATCCGCGAGATCGCAACCTTAAGAGCGTTAGTGAAAAAATATTATGCTGATTTTGATGTAATCAATGTGCATAACTTTCCTGCAGATTGGGTTGCGGGGGGGTTGCGTAAACCGGTAGTGTGGATGTGTAACGAGGTACCGGATTTGTATAATAATCCGAATCCCTCTATGGCACTGCGCATCGTAAGGAGGTGCGGGATTACCCTGGATAAGTCATTAGTCAATGGCTCAATTCAAACTATTTGCGTTGCGGATGAGCTTAATGCCTCTAGGGTACGTGCAAGATACAAGCGTCGAAGCGAGATTGTCCCTTACGGTATTGACCATATACGTTTTTTAGGTACACCGCAGGAAAAGTTACAAACCCGGGCGCGATACAATATCGGCGATACTGCCATTATCCTTCTTCAGGTGGGAGTAATTTCTCCCCAAAAAAACCAGCTTGAAAGCGTAAGGGCCCTTAAAGCCCTTACGGATAAAGGCATAGAGGCAACACTAATTTTGATAGGTAATGCCGATTCGCCTTACGGCGGCATCGTTAAAAAATTTATCACAGCCAGCAATCTGGCAGAAAAAGTGGTTTTCACCGGCCATATAAAAAGGGAATCGGTGATGCAGTTTTATGAAATAGCCGATGTATGTCTTTTTCCGGTAAAGGACCAGGGAGGCTGGCTTGCGCCGTTTGAGGCGTTAACCAGACATAAGCCGGTTATCGTTTCCGACACGATGGGAGCAGCATGCCTGATAAAAAAGCACGGAATGGGAATTGTCAGCGCTGATTTTACTCAAGCGGTTTTGGAATTTGTGCACGATCAAAGCAAATGGAGGCACGCAGCCGCAGAGGCTTCCTCCTGGATCAGGGATAACCTCACCTGGCAGAAATACACAGATAGCATGATTCGGGTATTCGAAGATGCAGTTTGGGGATTTACAAATAGGAGGGCTTAACGTATGCGCGTATTGGTGACTGGCGGTTGCGGTTTTATAGGCTCCTGGGTTTGCGAATATTATGTAAAAAAAGGCCATAAGGTCATTTCCTACGACAATATGACCAAGCATGAATTGATGCGCACCGGTTATAATGTATCTTCTGCGCGCGATTTTAACCGAGTATTCTTAAAAAAACTCGGGGTTACGCTAGTGAAAGCGGATGTGCGCGATCAGAAAGAATTATTCCGTTACGCCGGTCTTAGCGATTTTATCGTGCATACCGCAGCACAACCCGCCATGACGATAAGCATAGAGAAACCGCAGCTTGATTTCAGCACTAACGTACTAGGGACGTATAATGTGCTGGAGGCGGCAAGAAAATTTAGCATCCCGGCTGTTTCTTGTGCTACTATACATGTATACGGCAATGAGATAAATCAAGAACTGAAAGAGTCCGGGTTCAGGTATGTAAGAAGCCCCGCCGCTATCAATGAGCAATACCCGACTTTATCCGGTACCATTACGCCTTTGCATGCTTCCAAGGCTTGTGCGGATATCTATGTGCGTGCCTTTATAGACACGTACAAAATTAAGGCAGCAAGCTTTAGGCTCACCGGACTTTACGGGCCGCGGCAACTCGGTGGCGAAGACCATGGATGGGTGGCTAATTTTTGCATCAGGGCGATCATGGGCCTGCCGATAACTATTTATGGGACAGGTAAACAGGTACGGGATATCCTTTACGCGCAGGATGTAGTGCGCGCCTTCGATGCCTTCTATCGGCATCCTCGCCCGGGAATATACAATATAGGAGGGGGCAGGCAGAATATGATATCGCTGCGTGAGTGCATTGATTTCATTTCTGCCGCGCTCGGCAAGAAGGTAAAAGTCCGCTTTGAAAAAGAACGATTGGGTGACCTTCGTTATTTTGTCTGCGATACAGAAAAGGCAAAGAAGCGCCTTTTGTGGCAGTCAAAGGTAAGGCCCGAAGAAGGGATCGTAAGATTGATAGAATGGATAAGAGAGAATAAGCGCCTTTTCAAATAAGGATTGAAAAATGAAAGCATTAATTTTGGCGGGTGGGCGAGGCAAGAGGCTGGGCAATGCGTCAGAAGAGGTCAATAAATGCATGATCGAGGTAAATAACAAGCCACTTCTTGAGTATAGCCTTGACTGTGTTTCGGAACTGGGAAGAATTGATGAAATCGTAATCGTGGTGGGCTATCGTTCTGAAGATATCATTCAACGGTATAAGAACGAATACGCCGGCAAGCGTATTATTTATGTGTATCAGCATGAGCAGAAGGGGTTAGTCAATGCCATCGAGTGCGCTAAGGGTGCGGTGGGCGCAAGCGATTTTATGCTCATGCTCGGTGATGAGTTCATGGCGAATCCGCACCATAAAGAGTTTATTGATACGTTTTACTCGCAGAAGGTATTCGGGCTCTGCGGCGTAGTAGGCGTGAAAGACAAAGAGCTTATAAAAAAGACCTATACCGTGATTCACCTTGAAGACGGCCGAGTTGTCAGGCTGATTGAAAAGCCCAATAACCCGAATTTTAATAATATCATGGGGACCGGAAATTGTATTTTTAAAAATGGGCTCTTTGAATACATTCACCGCACTCCCATTAATCAGAACCGCCAGGAAAAGGAACTTCCGGATTTAATCCAGTGTGCTGTTGATGACGGACAAATGATTAGGACTTTTATTATTTGCAACGAATATGTAAACGTAAATTCACCAGAGGAATTACAAAAAACAAACAGTTATTTTGCACATCTATAGGAGAATGGACTCAATGAATAAAATACGAGGATTAATGAAAAAGTGGCTGACTCTTGTGCCCGGAGGTATATTCACTACTTCTAATGTCTTTGGCCCTCGATATCTTCTGGGCATGGCGACTCGGATGGGCAAGAGCTATGTCGCAACCTTTTTTTATCTCTTATTTAAAAAGTCTCCCCGGGCAGCATTTAATTTCTTTTATACTAAAGTTTTTGTGCCTGTCGGAGAGGGAGCAGGCGCAGGGTTTTATATCCTGTTTAATCCGATCATCAGAAAATTTCCCCGCTTGGCTCCTTTGCCGCAGTATGTTGAGATTGAAGTAACGACCATTTGTCCGCGTAAGTGTATTATGTGCGAACACACCTATTGGAAAGACCAGGAGGAGCGGCATCTTAGCTTTTCCGAATTCAAGCACATAGTTAGCCAATTCCCCAAATTGAGATGGCTTCACCTTACCGGGGAAGGCTCTTCGTTTACTAACCCAGACTATACCAAAATGTTGGAATATGCGAAATCAAAAAATATATGTGTATATTTAGTCGACTCATTTGATCACATCCCCCAGGAAGCGATAGAAAAGCTGATTGATTTAAAAATTGAAGGAGTGTATATCTCGTTTGACGCGGCCACCAAAGAGACGTACGAAAGAATCCGTATCGGCTGCGATTTTGACCGGGTCCTGAAAAATGTAAGGAGGTTTATTGAGCTAAAGCAGGCAAAAAAATCGCTTTTGCCGGAAATTAGCTTTCGTTATATCGTAATGAAGCATAATGTGGAAGAGATGCCTGCATTCCTTGATTTGGTAAATTCCCTGGGCCCAAGAAAGTTACTAGGTGAAGGGGGCAGGGTGGATTTCGTAGGTAACCTTGAGTTTCCCGAGGTCATGGATTTAAGCATTTACGAACTGCCCGACCATGTGCTGAAAGCTGTTGTTGAGAAGACAAAAAAATACAGGTTAAATACGTTTCTTAGCCATACTGAACCGAAACGAAACCCTTGCATAGAACAGTGTATCTGCTGGCTTGAGCCCTATATTATGATGGGGGGAGACGTCATACCGTGCTGTAATATCTTAATGTCGAATAAACGTGCGGTGCTCAGGCAGCACAGCTTTGGCAACATTTTTAAGAGCTCGATGGCGGAAATATGGAATTCGCAAAGGTTCAAGGCATTCCGAGATTCCGTTGACAACGCCAATAAAAAAGTCCCGTTTCTATGTACTCTTTGCCGTGCCTATGATTTTAAAGAGAGGGCAAAGAAGCATTCGGTGGATGGGGAGTTGTAAGATGAAAGGATTTGTATATATTCTAAGGAGTTTAAAAAATAACAGGTTCTATGTTGGTAGTACTACTGATATTGAAAGAAGATTCCACTAACACGAAGCAGGGGGAGGTATTGTCTACTCGTAATATAACACCGTTTAGATTAGGGCTTTACTAAGAGTATCCTACTATCGATTTGGCACGTCGAGTCGAACGTAGTTTAAAAAACTTCAAGAGAAAAGATTATATTGAGAAAATTGTAAGAGTAAAAGTTATAAGGATGAAATAATATAGTAAGGGCTCCGACGCTCCTTAAAAATCGCCGGAGGTCGGAGCCCCGACTTCCGACGCCTTCAATAAGAAGGATATCGGGAGTCGGAACGTCGGGGCTGCCCCCTGATAAGAAAACATCGGCGGGACACGCCCCAAGGTAATGCCTAAATCAGGGCTTGGGGCTGTAGCTCAGTTGGGAGAGCACCTCGTTCGCAACGAGGGGGTCGGGGGTTCAACTCCCCCCAGCTCCACCAAAATTTTCCTTGTCGGAAAATTTTGGTGGCACTCAAGCGACCGCAGCCATCGCAGTCCCGGCTCATATGCATTCGCCGGGATGATTTACCGACAACAGGCATGAGGGTAAATCAACAAGCCCAGCAGCGAGTGCGGCGCCACCATGAGATTTATTGCTATATGAAATCAAAATTTTTTTTCTTTTATACAATAGCTTTGTTGTTCTTCGTGAACTTTTTGTTCCCTCAACAAGCCGGTCTGCAAGAAAATTCCAAAGAAGCACTGTTTTACCGCAAGCTCGACAACAATTCGGTTAATTGCCAGTTATGCCCTCGCAGGTGCATTATCCCGCAAGGCAAAAGAGGGTTTTGCGGTGTGCGTGAGAACCGAGGCGGAATCCTTTATGCGCTATCTTACGGAAAGCTCGTCGCTATTCACATCGACCCGGTAGAGAAGAAGCCGCTATTTCATTTCTTGCCCGGCTCGCAGGCCTTTTCAATTGCTACAGCCGGCTGTAATTTAAGGTGCAAGTTCTGCCAAAATTGGGCGATTTCCCAAAAAAGGACAGAGGATCTGGCTTGTGAGTATCTTGAGCCTGCTGCGCTTATTGAGCTTGTAAAAAAATCCGGTGCTGAAACAATCGCTTTCACCTATACTGAGCCCGTCATCTTCTATGAATATATGCTTGAAGTTTCGAAGCTGGCAAGGGCAGCAGAGATAAAGACAGTTATGCATTCAAACGGGTATGTGAATGAAGAGCCGCTTAGGGAATTAGCCAAATACCTTGATGCAGCTAATATCGATTTAAAGGGTTTTTCCGACGAATATTACGCAAAACTGACAGAGGGTGCCCTGGGGCCGGTATTGCGCACTTTGAAAGTGCTCAAAGAAGAGGGAGTGCATCTTGAGATAACAAATCTCATCCTGCCGGGCTTTAATGACGATGAAGCTACGATACGCCGGATGTGTAAGTGGATAAGAAATGACCTTGGTGCAGATACGCCGCTGCATTTTTCCCGTTTTTTCCCTACGTATAAACTTGTGGCGCTGATACCTACGCCGGTAGAAGCCCTTAAAAGGGCAAAAGCAATTGCGGATGAAGAAGGCCTGCAATACGTCTATATCGGTAATCTTGCCGGTAATCCGGCAGAGAATACCATATGTCCCGTTTGCAAGAGAATCGTAATAAGGCGAAGCGGATACACGGTTTTAGAAAACCATTTAAAAGACGGCAAGTGCGGTTTCTGCGGACAGGAGATAAAAGGTGTGTGGCGTTAGTGTCCTGATTAAAAGACTAGCAGTTCTTGTCGTATGTACTTTTCTTTGGGGAATTCCTTATTCTTGCTCGTATGCCAATGACATCAAAGAGCCATGTGTCTGCGGGCTGTTCTATCCAAGTAATCCGGTTATTCTTAAAGAGCAAGTAGATGATTGTATCAAAAAGGCAAGCCCGCAGGGAATAAGTGGCAGGATTTTTGCCCTGATTTGTCCGCATGCAGGAATTCAGTTTTCCGGGCCCACTGCTGCGTTTGGTTATAAATTGGTAAAAGATAAGCCGTACAAAACGGTAGTAGTGATTGGGCCGAGCCATTATCATGCATTTTCCGGGGCTTCCGTTTATCCCAAGGGAGTATTTCGTACCCCTTTGGGCGATATTAAAATAGACGAGGAGCTTACTTCCCGATTGCTCGGTAAAGACCCAGTTGTTGTGTTTGATCCTATGGCATTTACGAAGGAACATTCTATTGAAGTACAGCTGCCTTTTTTACAGGCGGTGCTTTCTGACTTTAAGCTGGTGCCGATAGTTATGGGCGATTGCAGCTTTTCCGATTGTAAAAAATTGGCTGAATTGCTTAAGTCTGCGATAGGCACAAGAAAAGACGTGCTCGTGGTGGCTTCAACTGATTTCTACCACGGTTATGACTTTCAGGAGGCCAAAACAACCGACATGGCAACCCTTTCTTGTATTGCACACATGGACGCTAAGGGTTTGTTTTCTGCTTTAGAAGAGGGGAAGGCACAGCTCTGCGGCGGATTACCCGTCGTGACTACGTTGCTATTGTCTGGTGCCTTCGGATGCAATAAGGTAACGCCGCTACGCTGTACTAACTCTGCTGAAGCAACAAATAAAATGCAAACAGGGACCTGGACTGTGGGATATGGAAGTTTGGCGGTTTACGAAGAGAAAGGAGCTGTCCCTATGTTAAGCCAATCACAGAAAAAAGAATTACTTTTAATTGCGCGTAATTCAATAAAAACTTATTTGGAGAACGGAAAAAAAATGGCAGTTCAGGCAAGCGATCCGGCATTTCTTGAAGTCCTAGGGGCTTTTGTCACGTTGCACGAACATGGGCATCTGCGCGGCTGTATCGGAAGTATTATTGGGAGAGATCCCTTATATCTGACCGTAAGGGATATGGCTGTTGAGGCGGCAGTCAGAGACCCGCGTTTTGCGCCGCTTCAGCCGGGCGAGCTCAATAATATAGATATTGAAATTTCTGTGCTATCTCCTATGAAACGAGTTGTTTCGGCAGAAGAGATCAAGCTCGGCGACCATGGGGTATTGGTGCGTAAAGGCTTTAACAGCGGGGTATTTCTTCCGCAGGTTGCAACGGAAACCGGCTGGACAAAAGAGGAGTTCCTCGATAATTTATGCCAGCATAAAGCTGGATTGAATCCGCGGGCCTGGCAGGATAAAGCCACCGAGCTTTACGTGTTCACGGCAGAGGTATTTTCCGAAAAAGATACCCGGACAAATGAATAACCGGGTGTTTTTTGAGCTATTTTTGTCGGGAATTTTGCTTGGGGCAGGCCCTTGCCTTTTGAGTTGCGGCCCCATACTCCTTTCTTACATTGCAGGCACTAAGAAGACTGTACCCGCAGGGCTATTTGCGTATGTATTGTTTTCCTGCAGCCGGATAGCTACGTACCTTATCTTAAGCGCCTTGTTTTTTTTAATAGGCAGGCTTTTTGTCGAATCAGTGTTGTCGTCTATGTCGCGTTATTTGTTAATAGCCTTAGGAAGCGCTTTGTTATTATTGGGGGTTATCGTTTTTTTTGACATACGCGGAATCAAGAACCGCTGGTGTGTATTTCTCTCAAGGTACATTATAGAACGTGATAAAACAAGCCTCGTTGCGCTGGGGTTATTTGCCGGACTGATTCCCTGCGGGCCATTTTTGGCGATTCTAACATATATCGGCCTTATCTCAAGCACCTTGACAGCAAGTGTGGCGTACAGTTTTGTATTTGGACTCGGAACATTTCTTTCCCCATTGATACTGCTTGTTCTTTTCACAGGATGGCTTCCCAGGCTTCAGGCGCACTATCCGGGTTATTACCGTTTTTCAAGGCTTATTTCCGCAGGGATTCTATTCTGGCTGGGCTTGAAATTTTTTGCGTCAGGGTTACATCTATAGGTGAATAATGCATAGCTTTTTTTGTCCGTCACAGAATATATCAAAAAGGAAAGCCGTAATCACAGATGCAAACCAGCTTCATCATATGCGCAACGTCTTACGCCTTAAAGAGCAGGAAGTAGTTCTTATTTGTGACGAAAAGCAAAACAGGTACAGGGCGGCAATAGGCAAAGTTTCCCCATCCTTTATTGATTTAATTATTCTTGAAAAACTTGTTTTCAATGAGGCGATGAGCATCGCTGTCACGATTGCCTGCGCTATTCCCAAAGGCCCTAGAATGGAGGCTATTGTTGATTCACTGGTGCAACTGGGGGTCTCAAGGATAGTTCCTTTGCTTACGGAGCGGGTCATTGTAAAATTAGACGACAAAAAGAAAATGTCCAGAGTCCTTCGCTGGAGAAAAATAGCAACGCAAGCGTGCCAACAGTCCAAAAGAAGCTCTCCTGCGATTATCGATACAATAAAAGAACTTAAATTTTTTCTTAACGAGCCCCAATCTTTTGATTTACGGCTTATTCCTACTTTGGGTAAAAATCAAGCTTCAATTCCTGAGATAGTAAAAAAGGGCTCCTTTAAGGACGTAGTTGTGTTAATAGGCCCGGAAGGGGATTTTTCTCCTAATGAAGTAGCCCTCGCCCAATCTTTCGGTTTTATACCCGTGTCTCTGGGCAGGCTTGTACTGCGTGTAGATACCGCAGCTATTGCCCTTGCCGGCTACTTAATTTTTTCCTGCCTCCAGCATGCCAACAGTTAAATTCCTCACACTCGGTTGCAAAGTGAACCAATACGAAACCCAAGCCCTTAGGGAACAATTCATAGGGGAGGGGTTTAGCGAAAAAAGGGGGGAAGGGGCCGCGGATTTTTACGTAATCAATACCTGTACCGTGACGGGTAAAGCTGACAGAGAATCTCTTTATTTGATTAGGCGTTCTCATAGAGAAAATCCGTACGGTAAAATTGTGGTTACCGGGTGTTTGGCAGAGCTTGACAGGGGCTTAATTTCGGGTATGCCCGGAGTATCGCTTGTTCAGAAAAACAGCGCAAAAAAGTTTACGGTACGGGAGGTCATGAGAAGGTTAATTAGCTCCTTCGGGAGGAAAGGGCAGGATGTATTGAAGAAAAGCCCATCTTACTCTATTTCTTATTTTGAAGGCAGAAGCCGTGCCTTTTTGAAAATTCAAGACGGGTGTAATAACCGGTGCGCCTATTGCAAGGTCCCGTTAGTGAGGGGCAATTCAAAGAGCAGGCCGCTAAGAGATATTATTGAAGAGGCGCAACGCTTAGTAAAAAATGGATTCAAAGAAATAGTGCTGACTGGCATTTGCCTGGGTTCATACGGTAAAGATCTTAACCCACGCAAGAGCCTCATTCAGGTAATATCAAAACTTGAAAAAATGCCCGGGTTATACAGGATACGCTTAAGTTCAATAGAGGCACGGGATATCAATGATGCGCTTATCCGGTATATGAGAAATTCTAAAAGATTATGCC
>JAQUON010000057.1 GCA_028717045.1 Candidatus Omnitrophota bacterium
CTCCGTGCTCTGTATGCATCACGCTGTACGCCGAACGCACAACGCACCAGTTTCTAAAATATATTGCATCTTTCGGTTTTTTCCCTTACAATAGGCTTCCCAATTAAGGGGTCGTAGTGTAGCCTGGTTTAACACGTCGCCCTGTCACGGCGAAGATCGCGAGTTCAAATCTCGTCGACCCCGCCATTCCTTTCCATTAATGGAAAGGAATGGCGGCACCGAAACAATGTGTTTTTGGTGCTAGCACCACAATAATAACTCCCGCCAAGGGAAATTTCAACGGCACCAAAGCAGTACCGCAGAAAGCGCGGTATAATTCGGCACTCCCCGTTTTTCTCACGGGGATTTTTTATTTCACCTTATTGTTGTGTGATGATGTATTAGGCATTTCTGATAAATATCACGGCAAGCTTTACTGTTTCCTCTTTGTTCTTGAGGGGAAAGATTTTTAAGGCGACCTGCCTTGAGGCATTGCGAATGGGCATCTGAAGAGTTACCATGCCTTCTTTGAATATCTTTTCACGCTCTACGGCATTCTTAAAAAACTCCACAAAATCCCTGTTTTTTTCCTGTTTTTCAATAGAATCAAAAGTTATGGTCTCTTGCTCAATGCCGAAGATTTCCCGCGCTGCGGGGTTGGCGCGCAGATTTTTCTTTTCCATATCCGCAACGATAACCCCTTCTTGTATGTGGTTATAGACGGTATCCATTGCCCTTGAGATGAGGTCTATCCGTTCCACTCGCAGCGCATCATACACGCGCAACTGTTCGCAGGTCCTGTTGATCAAGCGCTCCAAGTGCGTTACCTCGTCGTTAACCCTTTCGCTTACCCTTATGCCGGTCTCATACTCGTTAAAGAGGATGCGCGTTAGAACCAAGGCTATTTTTTTCTTTACAATAAGCACCCTGACAGCGATGTAGAGCCAGCATAGCACTACCAATACGAAAAAAGCGAGCAGCGCCTCATACAAAGGCCCCGAAAAACGATATATACGGAATAAAAGGTAATATCCAAGCGAAAGAGAAGCAAGCAGGGAGAGCCAGAAAATCTTTATCAGGTTGGTCCTCATTTATGCAGCCTTGGCAAATTTTTCTATATCTTTGTCTGTCCCTACTACTAACAGGACATTGTCTTCTTCCAGGGGGGTATCCGGCGAGGGGACATTTTCCACGTACTCCTCAAAAATCCTTTCCCCGAGGTCGTTGATCTTCGGCCTCTTTTTTTTGACCGCTACTATATTGATGTTGAATCTTTTTCTGGTGTTGATTTCCCTCAATGACTTTCCCACGAACGATTTATGCATCTTGATTTCTGCGATGCTGCAGCCTGAGGTGAGCGGAATGTGCCTGGTGACGTTGGAAGAGGTAAGGCTGTTGGCAATGATCTTGCCCATCTCTTCTTCGAGGTTTATAATATAGTCAACCTGCAGCGTCTTAAATATTTCCTGCTGTAAAGGGCTTATCGCCCTTGTCCATATCCTTTTGATGCCCATCTTTTTCAATAACAACGTCGTCAAAAGCGCAGCCTCGATGTCTTCGCCTATACAGATGACTGCGATGTCGACGTTCTGGATGCCTATAGCCCGTAAGGCATTTTCGTCGGTGGAATTAACCGCAACGGCATAGGTCACCGATTCTTTCAGGCTTTCGACGCGCTCTTTTTGTTCGTCTATGGCGATTACCTGGGCACCTCGTGCGGTGAGCTCTTTGGCTACTGTCCCGCCGAATTTCCCCAAACCTATTACTGCTATCTGGCGCATAATATCATCTCCTCTTATCCTATGGTCACGCTTTCCTGGGCATAGGTATACTGGGCAGCCCGTTTGTATCTTAGGAATGCGTACGCGACAGTCAATGGCCCGAGCCTGCCTATGAACATAAGTGCGGTAATAACGATTTTCCCTGCAACCGACAGTAGGGGGGTAAGCCCTGTTGACAGACCTACGGTACCAAAGGCGCTTACCGCTTCAAAGAGTATTCCTAAGGGGTTGTAGGTTTCAGTATATAATAAAATAGTCCCGGAAACAACCACTATAAAAATGGATATGGTTAACACAATGATCGCCTTCTTGATTACCTCGGCAGGGATTGTCCGCTTAAAGATTTCCACCTCATCTTTGCGCTTAAAGCTGCTTACGATAGTCGACCATATCACCGCCACCGTGGTAGTTTTAATGCCTCCTGCCGTAGAACCGGGCGAGCCACCGATGAACATCAGTACCAGCATTACAAAGAGCGTTGCCGGAGACAGGCTTGCCATATCGCAAGTGTTAAAACCGGCAGTCCTGGGCGTAATGGACTGAAACAGGGAGAGTAGGATCTTGGATTTCATGCTGAAGGCGCTGAAAGCATGGTTTTTCTCCAGGGCGTAAATAAGCAATGCCCCCCCGAGTATCAGAAAAAACGTGGTTCGTAAAACAATTTTGGTCTGTACCCTGGTTTTAATCGGCTTTATCGCGGTATCGGTGATTTTGTGGCTGGTATTTTCGTGCAGGTCCTTGATGGCCATAAAACCCAGGCCTCCCGCAATAATCAGGCCGCAGATGATAATATTGGTTGGCACGTCCTGGGAGAATCCCATCAGGCTGTCTGTGAAAGTGGAGAAACCCGCGTTACAGAAGGCCGAGACCGAATGAAAGAGCGCATAATAAAGGGTCTGCGCAATGCTTGCGAATTTGCCGTGCCAGGCGATAAAAAGCACCAACGCGCCCGTTAATTCGAATATGGCAGTCATTCTTACGATGAACACAATCAGGCTTTTGACGTTCGCCAGGGTATCCTGGTCCAAGACGTCCTGCATCATAATCCCCTGTTTCATATCGATCGTCTTCTTTAAGAGGTATACCAATGATACCGAAAATGTCATGATGCCTAAGCCACCGACTTGAATTAAAAGAAGGATGACTGTTTGCCCGAAAAGGCTAAAATACGTTGCCGTGTCCCTGACGATTAAACCGGTAACGCAGGTCGCAGAAGTGGCGGTAAAGAGGGCGTCAATGAGCGGCAACCGCATCCCTGTTTTGGTTGCCGCAGGAAGCATAAGCAGTATTGCGCCGACAACGATGGTAAAACCAAAGCTGGTGATCATCAATTGGGCGGGCTTAAGGCTTAAAAGCGTTATGAGTTTATGAGATTTTTTAAGCCTCGAGGCCAGCATCGCTACGATGACTACCTGTCTGATAATGACAAAGAAAGGGGTGTTTGCTATCCCGCCGATTGTTTGCAACAATGGTACAAATACGATAAGGTCAAACCAGTTGTGTTTTAGGTGGGTTTTCCTGTCTTTGCTAAGGGCATATCGTGCCACTACATCGGTGATAAAAATAATGAGAATAACAAAATTTATTATCGAAACGATAGAAGTATATGCCCGCAGGTAGGAGCTGTTTTCCAGAAGCAGTAGGAGGAGAGCAAAGACCGCAACTACGCCAATGAAATAATCGACGAATTTTTTAATCATATCGAGTCATCCGTAGGTGAATTTAAGATACCATAAGGAACGACCCGAGGCAAGCGTTTTAGAATACCCATAATTCAGCTCGCTTTGTAGAACGAATATTTTTGTGTATGCATTTTTTGAGTATGCTATAATACATCTTAAGAGAGGAATACATCAAGGGGCGGATACGCGATGAAGGAAAAAATCCTTATTGTTGACGATGAGAAAGATATAGCCAGGATGCTTGAGTACAACCTGAAAAAAGAAGGCTTCAGGACTGTTTCCTGTTATGATGGAGAAGAGGCGTTACACCGCGCGCGTAAAGAAAAACCAGGCCTGATTATTCTTGATCTGATGTTACCGGGAATGGACGGGCTTGAGGTGTGCAAGGTTTTGAAAAAAGACCCCGCTGTCTCAGCGATACCGATTATCATGCTTACTGCCAAAGCGCAAGAAACCGATAAGATAGTGGGATTAGAGCTGGGGGCGGACGATTATATTACTAAGCCGTTCAGCCCAAGGGAGTTGATTGCCCGAGTTAAAGCGGTACTGCGCCGCTCTGGGGAAAAAGAAAAGATCCCCGAAGCAATCGCCATAGGAACACTAGTGATAGATTTTTCAAAGATTACAGTGGCGGTCAAAGGAAAGACAATAGAATTGACTTCCAAGGAATTCGAACTGCTTAAGACACTGATTGAAGCAAGGGGCAGGGTATTATCGAGGGACTATTTACTTGATGTCATTTGGGGTTTTGGCCACGCCAATGAAATACAAACGCGCACTGTTGACGTACACATCAGGACCCTGCGTAAGAAACTAAAAAAGGAAGCCTGGCGCATCATCACCGTGAAGAATTACGGTTACCGCATTCAGATGGAGGAAGGCAGAAGGTCATGAACAAGAAGAGTTTCCAATTCAGACTTGTCCTTTCCTATGTGTTCATTGTCCTGGCGTCCTTTGTCTTCATTGCCTATTATCTGGATAAATCCTTAGAGGAAAACGCCCTCCTTGAAATTAAGAGCTCCCTCATGAAAGAGGCGTCTCTCGTAGAATATTTCTTGCCGTCTGATTTTATCCGCAGGCAAGACAAGGCATCTCTTGAAAGTCGACTTAAGCTTCCTGCCCAGAAAATACAAAGCCGCATTACGATCGTGAGCCCGCCAGGAGAAGTGCTTTTTGATTCGGAGAAAACGCCGCAAGAAGTTGCCCGGATGGAAAACCATGCGGACAGGCCTGAAATCAAGACTGCTTTTCAAGGCAGGACCGGAGAAAGCATACGGTATTCTGCGACACTAAAGATCGATATGCTGTATCTTGCTTTGCCCCTTAAGGATAAAGGAGAAATTATCGGCGCCATCCGTCTTTCTCTCCCTCTTGAAAACGTAAAGAAAATCCTGCTTGCGATAAGAAAGACTGTTTTCTTAAGCCTCTTTTTTGCGTTGGGGCTTGCTTTTTTCTTGGGTTCCTTGATTGCGCGGGGAATAATCAAGCCGATACATAAGATTATCCGCAGCGCAGGCAAATTTGCCAGGGGCGACTTTAGTCGCAAAATTCTCATTGATACAGAGGATGAGATTGGAGAGCTTGCCGATGCGTTAAATATAATGGCCCAGCAGATTGAAGAAAAAGTAAGAAAAATTGAAGCGCAAAACCAGGAACTCTTGGCTATCCTTAGTAGTATGGTTGAAGGCGTGATTGTGGTGGATAAGGAAAACCGCATTCTTTCCGTTAATCCCACGGTTGAGAGAATATTTGGGATAAGCCAAGATCAGGTGCAGGGGAAATTCTTTTTGGAAGGCATCCCCAACAACACCCTCTCAGACGTTATCGTAGAAGTGCTTAAAAAAGGAGAGGCGGCTTCTGAAGAGCTTACGCTATCCTGGCCGGTGCAAAAGATCTTTCAGGTAAACGCAACGCCTGTATTCGAACGCCAGGCTGTCTGCGGTTGCCTCTTGGTTATTCACGACATTACTGAAATGCGCAAGCTTGAAACAGTTCGCAAGGACTTTGTCGCTAATGTCTCTCATGAACTCAAAACTCCGCTTACCTCAATCAAGGGATTTGTGGAGACGTTGTTAGCAGGGGCGTTAGAAGACAAGGAGCACGGCCATAGCTTCCTTGAGATCATTAAGGACCACGCTGACAGGCTCGAAAACCTCATCAATGATTTATTGGCGCTTGCCCACCTTGAGTCAAAGGAAATCGCTCTTAAAAAAGAACCGCTGGAGATTAAAGATATCGCTGACACAATATTGAAAGGCTTTAAAACCCAGATACATAAGCGCTCCCTTGCTATTCAGAACGATTTACCAGGCACACTCAGCGTAACTGCGGACCGGGATAAACTCGAACAGGTGCTTACTAATCTTATTGATAACGCCGTTAAGTTTAACAAAGACAAAGGCTCAGTCCGCCTTTATGGCGAAACGGCTCAAGGCGAAGTCAAAATAGTTGTCGAGGATGCTGGAATCGGCATTCCTGCCAAAGACATCCCCCGTATTTTTGAACGTTTTTACCGGGTTGACAAAGCCCGTTCACGCCAGCTCGGAGGCACAGGCTTAGGCCTTTCTATTGTCAAGCACTGCGTCGAATTACACGGCGGTAAAGTCGGCGTAGAAAGCACCGAAGGCCTGGGCTCAAAATTCTGGTTTACCCTTCCAAGTTAGCCCACAGTTTGTATACTACACGCATATATTCTCTCCCTCCCTCTCCTCACTAATTTTACCTAGTTTTAATCTACGCTTGAAGCGCATTTAACGTCCATCCCTTATACTATAGCCATGCTACAAACAATAGTAACTAGGCTCTACCTTTATGTACGGAAAGTCATCCTGGATGAATTTGAAACCATGGATGCTTTTTACCGGCAATGGGCCTAAAAGATAAGGCAGGCAAAATGGTGCTTATTGTTGAGGATGATAAGGATATCAATGCGCTTATCGCCTATAATTTGTATAAAGAAGGGTTTTCAGTCGAATCCGTGTATGACGGCCTGCAGGCACAAGAAAGGGTACTTAAACGGCATTTTGATGTAGTCATTTTGGATATTATGCTCCCCGGTTTAGACGGATTCTCGGTATGCCAGGCAATCAGAAAAAGAAAAGGTTCGCACAAGACCCTTGTCATTATGGTCAGCGCAAAAGCAGAAGAGCATGACAAGATGTACGCGTATCTTTTGGGAGCAGACTGTTATCTGACCAAGCCATTCAGCGTGGGGAAATTGTTAGAGGTGGTGCGGGATTTTAATGCCTTACGCGCTAGGGAGTATACGGTAGAGGTGAACTGATTTTACCCATATTTAACATTGCCTTAAAGCCGATATAACGTACGCGTGGTATGGTGGTGGTGTCAAACAAAAATACTATAGTCAACGAAAGGGGGTGAAGGATTTTAATGCAGACTATGACGGGGATGCGTAAGGATTTTATCGCAAGCCATCTGCGCTCGCAGTATAACAGGCTGCGCTCAGTCATCCAGAATATAGAAAGCGATGACATGCTCGATGGGTACGCCCAAGAATCCTTAAAGCAAATAGAATTCAATTTACGCCATATACGGAAACTTTGCGAGAATAATTGATGATAAACCTAAGGAGGAAAAACAAAATGAAGAAAGTAGTCGTTATGTTTTTATTAACGGGTCTTATGTGCATTGGCGGCGTAATAGACTTCTCGCATGCCGGAGAAATTGACCTCTTGCTGCAGAAGCTGGTTGATAAAGGTGTATTGACTCCCGGAGAAGCGCAGCAGGTACGAACGGAAACCAAAGAAGAGATGAGAAAAGAAATTGTCCAAGGTAAATCCGAAACGCTCCCTGGCTGGCTTCAGACAATGAAGCTTAAAGGAGATTTTAGGTTCCGTGTACAGAACAACCATCCCAAGACAGCCGGACAGAGCGAGAACGAACGCTTGAGGGCGCGTATCCGCCTGAGACTCGGCCTTGAGGCGAAGGTGAATGACCAGTTATTGGTAGCAGCCGGATTTGCAACCGGCACAACCGATACTTCAAGCGCGGATGCCGCGCGTTCTACGAACCAGACGTTAGGCGATAGCTTTGCCAAGAAGGCAATCAATTTGGATTACGCCTACGCCCAGTATACGCCTGTGGGATGGGCGGTATTTACTGCCGGCAAAATGAAACTGTTGCCGTGGGAGCCGGCCGATCTTATTTGGGATACCGATATCACGCCCGAAGGGGCTGCGGTACAACTAAGTAAAAATATAAATTCCAAGACAACAATATTCTTCACAAGCATGTTAGGGGTTATTGACGAGTTGTCCAGTGAAAGCTCCGATCCGGTGATGTATGTATTGCAGCCCGGGGTTCAGTATCAGCTCAGCGATACCGTTTCGTTGAAGGGCGCATTTTCTTACTATGATTTTGCAAACATAAAAGGAAGAGCTTTGGATGGAAGCACAGGCACCAACAGTCATTCAAGCGGCTCGTATTTACGGTATAACTATAGGCCTATAAGCCCGGCAATCGAAATCGGGATTAAGGAGCCCTTTAAGGCCATCGGCATCAATGTGCCGTATGCGTCTTTGTTCGGAGAATACGTTAATAACATTGCCATCTCCTCAAAGAACAAATCAGGCTATGCGCTGGGTTTTAAGGTGGGAGCTGAAAAAATCCAAAAATGGGGAGATTGGGATTTAAAATACATCTATGCGATGTTGGAGAAAGATGCAGTGCCGGATATATTGCCTGATTCGGACCGCTATGGCGGTAAGACCGGCATCAGGAGCCATGAGGTCATGTTTAATTACGGATTGTCTAAGAATACCTTCTTTGGAGTGGATGTATACCGTAGCTGGGCGCTTGCATCTGCTCAGGCACCTGAAACCATCGTGCAGCTTGATTGGAATATGAAATTCTAAGACCAAAGTGATGCGGGGCCGTCATGTGCATGCCGGTCCAGCCTATTATAATTAGGTAAAGACACGCGTAAGGAGGGAACAAAGATGAGGGCAACAATAAAGTTACTTGTAGTGGGCGCGCTTATTATGGGGTTCGCGCTTCCCTGCTATGCCGCAAAGATTGTGATTGAGGGTTCAACCACCGTATTACCTATTGCCCAGAAGGCCGCTGAGGTTTTTATGGACAAGGACGGCAAGGCAGATATATCGGTGCGCGGCGGCGGTTCAAGCGTAGGAATTGCGTCGATGATTGACGGGACATGCGATATTGCAGGTGCTTCGCGGGCGATAAAAGACAGTGAGCTCGACAAGGCGATTGCCAATAGCAGAAACCCGGTCGCTCATGTGGTTGCTATGGACGGGATTGCGGTTATCGTCAATCCTTCCAATAACGTGAATGCCCTGACGAAAAAACAAGTCAAAGATATTTACACGGGCAAGATTTCTAACTGGGCTGATGTCGGCGGCAAGAGCGGGCAGATCGTAGTTATCTCTCGCGATACCTCAAGCGGCACCTACGAAGCATTCGGAGAATTGGCTTTGGAAAAAGACAAGGTGAGACCCGATGCGTTACTTCAGGCTTCCAATCAGGCGGTTGCATCGGTTGTTTCCAGGACGCCGGGCGCAATTGGCTATGTGGGTCTTGGGTATGTGAACCCTTCAGTAAAAGCGGTTACTGTCAACGGGATAATGGCTTCGAAAGAAACAGTGCTTTCCGGCACATACCCTATTTCAAGGCCGCTGTTTATGTATACCAACGGCCAGCCGAGTGGCGAGGTAAAGGCATTCATGGATTTCGTGAAGAGCTCCGAAGGGCAGCGTATTGCAGAAGAGCAGGGTTTTGTAGGGTTGAAGTAAAATTAAGCGTTTACTCACCCTCGCAAGGCGGCGCGTGCTTTAAGCCGCCTTGTCTTTTTGTCCAGCGACTATGTACATAAAAGAAAAGATATACAAATGGATTTTTACGGTTTTGGCATTTTCTTCATTCGTATTTTTGGTAGGCATCATTATAGTTCTTTTTAGGGAATCATTGCCCCTCTTTCAAAAAGTAAGATTATTTGATTTTCTTTTAGGCCGCTCTTGGTACCCTACGTATGACCCGCCGGAATTCGGTATTCTGCCGTTGATTCTTGCTTCTGTGTGGGTTACGTGCGGAGCGCTTTGTGTATGTGTGCCCTTAGGAATAGGCAGCGCACTT
>JAQUON010000058.1 GCA_028717045.1 Candidatus Omnitrophota bacterium
ATCCCTTGCTTTTTGGCGATTGAAAGCGCTTCATCATAATTCTTTGTCTCCACTCTCACGCCCAGTTCAACAAGCTTCTCAAACCACGGCTTATGCCTGGGCCTGGCCAACATTCCAAATACAATCTTTGTATAAGGTATTTTTTCGGGAGAAAACCCGATATTCCTTAGAATGGCTTTTACCCGCGCCTTTGATCTTCTGCCAAAAATACGGGTCAGGAAATCGGTAAATCTTTTCTGCCGTGATTGCATATACTTTACCCTCGCCAATTCTTCATAATTATAGGCAAGGGGCTTGGCAAGATTTATTCTCGCGGATGCCAATTGCGGAGAGAGCATGAATTTAATGAGATAAAAAGACCCCCGGGTAGGAGCCATTGGTTTTTGCTGTTCCCTGGATTGCTGCGCATACGTTCCGATAGAGCACATCCCGAACTGTACGGGAGAATTAAGGCTCTCTGTCGATTCAACGATGTCAAAAGATGCCCAGAGGTCCAGTGCCTGCGGAAGAGGGCCTAACACCATATCCTCGCGTATGTCCATTGCGCGGGCTTCTTCGCGCTCTTCTTCGGCATTGCGCACGCGAAGCGTATAACCAAGTTTTGAGGTAACCTGCTCAAGCGTACCCCGTGCAGTAGCGCCGGCCTGCTCCAAGAGATAAATCCTGACAAAATCCAAGTGGCTATGCGCTTTCCTGCCGGTTACAGAGGCAGCGACCCTTGCCTGGACCAAAAGATAAGGAAGATACTGCTCTATGCCGCTTGTCCCTTCAGGTACTTCTCTGACAGGCTTCTTTAATGTCTTGAATGTAATCGACCGTATTCCCTTGATTTCTTCATCCGGTACGAATGCCTCCATAATAGCTTTTCGCCGTGCTGTCTCGGTTGCCTTGCGCTGCTTTCTCTCTCTCCAGAACGTCGCAACTAATCTCCTTGTGAACGTAATCGCAAAACTCAACACAATAGCGGCTATGATTGTCCAGGCATATATCACAAAATTGTCGCTTGCGACCTCTCCTGCCTGGTCTTGGGCGTAGGCGATATTGGCAAGGAATACCCAGGCCGCAAGCGCATATACCGCAACCCGCCAGCCACGATTAGGTGCTGCCTGCGGCCTAAGATTGTCCACGCTTCTTAAGGGTGATGAGCTTGCTTCCTGAAGGGTTCGATGAATAGCGCTGGAAACCTGCCAAATCCAGAGCGTATTATCTATACTATTAACGAGATGAGCGGGCTCAGGGGTAGCAGCTTTTACAAAAGCATCGAGAGCTGAGGCTAATGCATCGCCTTGCTGTTCCAAAAATATCGTTTCTTTATAAAAATCTGGCTCTAGTTGATGCTGAGGCAGCATCCGCTGAGGAATGTTTCTGTATTCAATACTGACTGTGCGTTGCGTCAAATCAAGACTGCACTGCCCCCTCTCCCCTTTCACAGTCACTAACCTCGAATTCTTATTTCCCGCATAACGGTTGTCAACCTTGACGAGGATAGGAATGGCATGCATCCGGTGGCTAAGTGATTTCTCGAAAGTAAACCGTACATGCATGCGCTCCAATGCTTCTTTTATATCCGAAACTATTCTGACTTCATGGGCATTATCTATATTAAATACCGCCTGCAGAATACTCAATACATGAACGCCTAAATTATCAAATGCGTTCATTGAGTCATCCACTGTAGAATTTGTGTTTAATAACAATGCTTCAATATCGATAATCCTGCCTAATTTACCGTTATGGATAAGGCCCTGTGCTATCTGCTTAAACTCTGATACGTGGGGATGGTACATCAATTGCAGGCCGGTTGCCGCAACAAGCCTTTTCTCCGCTGCAATTGCAGCAAGCCTTTCTGCGGCTTCACCTGAAAGGGGCTTCTCTACAAACACATGTTTATCGTCGTGCAACAGCTGCTCTGCGAGTATTGCGTGGGAATCTCTGCTGCGGGTAGAGACAACAACAGCCCTAATGCGGCGGTTTCCCAGAATATCGTTTAATGAAGAATTGATTATTACGTTGGGATGGTCCGCATAGATGTGCCTTACTGACTGCCAAGCTCCATTATTCCTGCGTGGCTCCACAAGCCACAACGGAATATGAGGATACAACTTTACCAAATTAGGAAGTACTGCTTTGGCCGCCCATTTACCTAAACCGACCACCGCAATGCCGTTCTTATGAAACCGTAAAGAAATCTTCCGTAAGGCATCTTTTATCGATATTATCTTTATTGTTAACGGCGAGCTTGTTTCTCCTGCGGGCATAATAATCGTCCCTGCCCTGCCTTCAAGCGCCTCCTTAAGATAATTAATAGAAGTGATAACCGCTACTTCTCCTCCCTCTTGCACATGTTTGATGCCTGCTTTTACCTTTTCAAGCATGCTGCCTTTGCCGAAATGGTTTTCCTCGATATAGTGTTGCGCTTCTGAGTCAGTTATCATACCTAATGCCTGCTGGCCTGGTTTGCCAAAATTAATGCAGGCATTGGCAACATTAGTAAGGATAACCAGCGTCTTTGCCCCCAAGATCCTTGCCAATACCTGTGCAGCCAGGTCTTTATCGATTACTCCCAATACAGGCCTGATGCTATGCAAACTTTCCCTCACTACGGGTATTCCGCCTCCCCCGCAACAAATCAAAAGCAGCCCCTTTGCGAACATATCTTTTATGCTGACTGCCATGGCGATATCTTGCGGCTCAGGAGAGAGCACCACCCAGCGCCATTCTTTCCCGTTTGCATTTTCTCTTAATTTCTTGTAAATTCTTTCGGGATAAGCTGCAAGCATCGCATCTTTACCGGTTTCGGCCAGCCATGGGCCTATGGGCTTGGTTGGCTCTTTGCTCAGGCTCTGAGGCGATACCTCTACATAAGTAAGGATATACCGTATGTTGTTTTCTAGCCCGCTATCTTTTAAGCTGTTGCGCCGTAAGATTTCTTCAACTAGAGACTGTTTTATCTTTGCGCCTAAGTCAAATTCGGTATAGGCATTGGCTTCTACCGTAGAATTGGCTATCCCTGCATTCAATACATCTCCCGATTGCGGGCCGTTGCCGTGCACAAAAATCAACTTGTGCCCTTCTTCTATCAAATCTACGAGCGCAGGGGCAAATTCACTGATATTCTCCAATTCCAGCCTATCAATATCATCTCCGTTGGCTTCTCTGGACTGGCCTTCTTTCCTAAAGGCATTGCCGCCTAAGGCAATCACGATGGATTTATTGTCCGTTTGCAGCGGCGAAGAAGAGCCCTTGGGCGCATAATCATCGGTAATAGTAACTTCGGTGTTATTGGGAACTAATTTATAAATCTCCAAGATATCATTATCGCCTACACGAATGCAACCAAAGCTGGCTGCCTTACCTATACTTTTCGGATGCGAGGTTGAGTGTATGCCGTATTTGCCTCCGATAGAGAGAAATATGCCTAATTTTCCATAAGGATAGTCTGGGTCGCCATAAGGAATCTTGAAATTACGGTCATTCGGGTCAACCCAATAAGGTTTTCTTGCAACGCGGGAGGTTATCCTGAATGTGCCTAAGGGCGTCTTGTTGCTTTTGCCCACGGCTATGGAATACCCTTTAATTAATTTCCCATCTGAAGTCTCAAAATAGAGCTTTTTTTCCTTCCTGTTAATCATAATTCTATAGGTCAATTCTATAACCTTAACAACCTGGCCTGCCTTAAGCTGGTTTGCGGTTAAACCATTGAGCTCCTTTATCAGGTCTTCGGTCATATTGAATTGCTTTGCCAATTGCTTAACCGTGGTATCTTTAGGTAATGTATATAAAACCAACTTTTCTTTTAATAATGATGGCAAACTGATATTTCCTATTTCGCTCTGGGCGTATACACTATTAACATCAAGGCCTACCAAAATAGGGGTTCCCAAAGGTAGCGATAATACAAATATGGTAAACAGCCGCCTTATGAACCCAGGGCTAACAGGCGATGAGCTGACTACGGGATTCTCTTCTTTCTTACTGGACCAGATACGGAATATTTTCTGCGTGCCTTTGACACAAGGCAGGCCGGTGGACAACTTACCGACTATTTCTTCAGTTGCTCCGAATACTTGCCTGGCCTCCGGCCTTTCTTCCTGGATGAACATTTTGTCCTGGGAACGAATGATAAAATCGGGCGCCAGGCAGGACACGATTGACTTACCCCGTCCGGCCTCTATCAACAAGTGGGCGTCGGGATTTGCTTTGACTTCTTGGGATTCCTCGGGAAAATCGGAAGTCTCTCCGATAGCCATATATTTTTCTATATCGTAACCTTCTCCGTTATCTATCATCTGGCATTCTGCCAATACGTTGCCTTTTTCATCGCGACGCATCCGCACAAGCACCACTCCCATGCCCTGCGGCACATGTTTTAATATGTCCGTCCACAGCTCGGTAATGCAAATCCCCAAATCATCAATTTCGCTTTTGTCAAAATGACGGTCAATGCCTGACCAGTATATAAACGGCAGATATTTTCTGTCTTCGTCTGCGAGTGGATCAGTAATGCGGCCGTCTTTATCCCTATTTTCCCAGGTCCCTCTTGATACCAAGGAAAATGCTTCGTTGAATACCGTAAAAATAGTAAAACCGTATTGTTGCTCCAGAAGCTTCTTTTCGGTTAAGAATGCCGGGTAGTTTAATCCGCGCACGGCCTGCCAAAGCAGCTCGGTATGCAGCTTAATGCACAGTTCCTCGATAATCGCAGCGCTTTTGCCTTTATATGTCGGGGCAAGGATAGCCAGACACCGCAAGGCTTCTTGCGCGCTGAGCCCGCTTCTCCTATATCCTTCAAGCATTTCTCTCGCTAATGCGTCTGCGTCATGAAATGCAATGTCATCCTCAACGGTAAAGAGACTCTTCAGGATAATGCCGGTAAATTTCCTCCGTGCAATTGCATCGCTTGCCAGGGGAGAACTTGAAACCTCTATGCGGTGAGTAGCGATATTGACAGGCGTAATGTGAGAAGGTACACCTTCAGGCGGCCTACGGAACCGACCGAAGCGGAAGATAAATGTCGCATCGGCGCAGAGCTGGCGGTTATCTGCTTCATGCCGAGAAAAATTAGCCAGCATATTGTATGTAGTAATGCCGGTGATGAATATTTTGTGCAATTCCGAAATAGAGGCAAAAATGCCTATAAATACCGCTGCGGCTAAAAAGATAAAATCGACTGCGACGCCGGCTAAGCGGCAGAGCGTTTCTTTGTAGATATCCGGATTTTCTCCGATATATACCTGGAAATAAATAGTTGGCAGCGAGGATTGTAACACCGCGATCCTTGACAAATTGCCGCTGCCGTCGTTCCAGCTGTTTACTATCCTGAATACGGGCTTAAGGCCCATCCTTTTGGCAGCAACAAAATGCGATAGCTCATGAATAGTTAAAATAAATATGGGAAGAGCGATACCGCCGGCGATATCAAGCAAACCAAAAGGTGAACTGGCTCCATTGTTTTTCTGGCGCTTTGCAATTCCTGCGTCTTTTAAAATTGCTAAGCCGACACTGCGTAGCACGATGGCCACATCATACGCTTCAGGCAGTTTTTTCTGCAGAAACTCCTGGGCTAATTTCTTTATCATCCGGTCAGCTTCCGCTGTATCCAGATGTGTTACTAATGTAGAAATCAACATGGCTGTGGCCAGATAAGGAAACTGGCCTTTTTTAATTAAGTTGAAGTCTACTGTTAATTCGTTCATCAAAGAACCATCCCAAAGCCTGAAATGCTCCAACTCGTGGTCGATAGCGTATTCGATAACTAATCGCGCGATTTCATCGCGGGTCAAATAACCTTTGCCTTTTGCAAATTGCCTCGCTAAAAGCAGATTGTCGAGTTGGCCTTTCTGCATGTTCTCAGGAGCAGGTAAGTGGGCGGAGAAGGGGTTCTTCACCGAGCTAAGGTAGGGACACACATCTTCGTCCACAAAGCGCTCGATTTCATCCAAAAATATTCCTACTAGGGGATGCTGACCAAAGCCTAATTTTTTAATACATGGCCCCCTAAGATAGAGAATCTCTACTCCTTTACTCTTGATGCCTCTCCTTTCTACAATCTGATAGGCTATGTCGCGTCCCTGATAGCTAAACACAAAAGACTCTTTGCGTGGTCCCTGGGTAAGTGGAGAGCTCGATACAGGGGTTGCAATAACCTTATATGCAAACGGCTTACCGCGGTAGGTATAGCGGGAAACTGCAATGGGCTCCACAAGACGCAATCCGGATTCTATAAAGAACCTTTCTATATCGCCTTGGCTGCGAAAACCCCATCCTTCCTTAAGCATTAAATCGGAAATCTCTCCGGCAATCTTCTGGCCGTCGGTTATGTATGCGCCTGCCTTATCTGCCGCTTCAATCTCGCTGCGTATCGCTTCTGCTGCTGCCACCAGAGGCGATTCCGGATGGTGAATAATACTTAAAATCAGCCCATCCGGTCTAAGAACGCGGCGTATAGCTTCCTGCGCATCTTCCTTTGAACTCAAGTACTCCAACACGAATTTCATAATTACCACGTCAACTGAATTATTAGGAATTTTTGCAAGGGTTTGTGCGTCGTCAATCAGGACTTTGACTTTGGGATGGTGGCGTGCTCCTGCCTTAACAACATCAGCAAAGTCAATTGCGGTAATAGTATTTGTGCGGTGCTCACCGGCCAAACGGTTAGACAGGCGAAGCCCGCCTGCCCCTATTTCTACAATATCCAGCCCGCCGGGATTCCACTGGCCGTGCGTATGTATCATTTTGATAACCCAAGCATTAAGCCTGTCGTCTTTTCTGTGGCTATACGATGAAGTCATGCCGTAAGTAAGGCTCAACGACCAATATTCTCTCCACATAGCTGCAAGGTGTTCGCTATCACCTAAAGGAGAACTTGCTGGAGCGTCGGTAATCACTACAGAAACCCCGACCCTGGCAAAATGCAATAAATCCTGCATATCCTGATTGCTTAATCTGATACAGCCATTGCTATTATATTGGCCGATTGCATCCGTGACCCTGACCGAATGAATAGCGAAGCGCCTGTCTAACCCGCCAAGATACCCTTTTCCTAATGGATAAATCTTCTCGTTTGGCCAGATTACTTTATTGGTAAAACGGCTGTAGAGCGGTAAATAACCCCGGCTCTTAGTCTTGATCATAAAAACGCCGGTCGGCGTAGGAGTAGTGGCTTTGCCCGTTGAAACACGGTATGTTTTGATAATTTTTGTCCCCTCCCGTAAATAAAGGAGATTTGCCCGAAGGTCAATGAAAAGATGGTATCGAATAATATCTATGCCTAAGAACCGCAAGGCAGTAACACAATATCGAGCGATGAAAGAAATTGCCCTGGATGCGGCAAGCCGCGGAGAAAGAACAAAACGGAAAAACTTCATTATCCTTGCCGGAACGCGGTCGCTTCTCTTATTAAGAACACTAAACACTGCTCTTCCGAGCACATATTGATAAGGAAATGGGGCAGACAGCGGCGAGCTTGAAGATGTCCGGTACTTTGCATTCAACTCCGAAATAATCTCTTTTACCCGCTGCATCCTCCTTGTCTTAATCGGATCCAGCCTGCCATGGCCTGCGATTTTCTGTTGTTCTAATTTTCCCAACTCTGCCCTGAGCCCTTCCAAAGCGCCTCTGCCGAGCTTCTTGATAATTGTCTCTGCGGTATTAGCGGTCCTGTTATCTGCAGCGCCCAGCTGCCTGAGGGCTTCGTGCAGTGCCCTGTTATCTACGCAAGCCCCTTTCTCTTCAACCACCCCTTCTTCCTCCGCTTCCATAATGGTGCTGATGTCCGTAATAAGGGTATTACGGTCTAACATCACATCTACTAATTTTCCCCACAAGCGTAATGTGGCCTCCTCGTTATCGCTGCGCGTAAAAGCTGCCAGTTCATACAAAGCATCCGAGAACTCTTCTTCTTCGTTCCTGGCAATCGTACTTATCAAGTTATTAATGGAGTTTTCGCTCACCACGTGGTCGGGATTTGCGTTAAGGAAATTCACTACAATGCGGATTATCGCTTCTCTTTTTGTAAATACTTCGGTAAGCCTATGCAGAGAGCTTGCCCAGTCAGGGTCAGCCTGAATCTCCTGCCTGTTCAGGGCATCTTCTGCTGCGTGAAAGATTGCCGGACGTTGCGTAAAATAGGTAAGCATGCGCTCGGAGATATCCGGCCTTGACTCTACACGGCTACCTGCTATAAGCCAGTAGAATATTGCGTACCTGAAGTTACGCGGCAATTCTTTTCTGGCTGCGCTCCAACTAAGGTATTTTTTATTGCTTGATAGTTCCGCGTATGAGCTATGATTTTCATTTAAAGGCGGGGTAGGTGTGCGGGGAGTTATAATCAATTCTGTCTCAAGCGCAGGCGGCGCACCCTCTAAGAGTGTTAAGAACGCTATCCAATCTTCTTTCAAGACCCCTAACCGTTCCCTGGCCATGCCTCTGATTTCCGGCGCAACATCATGCAAAACTTCCCCTACCCACTGCACTGAAACCTCAGGATTACTATTTTCGTCTTTTTTACCGCGAGTAGTAAGGTAAACCAACATCTGTGGTAATTGAGCCTCCTGCTTAGAGGGCTTACTGCTGTATGGGTACAATAACGGCTCCCGTAACGGTGAGCTTGTGACATCCAAAGTGCTACGCAATGATTCGGTAAGTTTATCCGCGATAAACTCAACGTACATTTCGGGAGTATAGACAACCGGGCTCTTGGCAATAGTAATCACTGCCGGCCGGATATTCCTGGCTTTTAACTGTAATGCAAAATTGTCGATATCCGCCTGCAATACCGCTTCAACTTTCCCTTGGGCTACTGCCTCTCCTTCGTACCCCCCGAAACTAATACGGGTTAATTTGCCGTCTATCATCATGTCTGCCGAAGGAATCCAGCCGTCACCGGCGATATTGGCAAGCATAAAGTAATCGGCGTCTATATCTAAGATTACCGAGCGCCTCTTCATCTTGAAATCAGGGAGGTTCTCTAACCGCATATCATGGATGGGGACAGTTCTGTGGCCGGCAACAATATTCCTTCGCGAAGAGAGTATTTTGAGGAATCTGGGGACTACCATGTAAATTTCGCTTATCAACCCATGATGAAGCGCCGGTATAATAAAATCTCCTATGCCATATCTAATAGCCATGGCTTC
>JAQUON010000059.1 GCA_028717045.1 Candidatus Omnitrophota bacterium
CCGCCGCATTAATCTGGTCGGCCTTTTCCTTATCGGGGGATATCTTCATTTTTTCTGCTGCCTTCTGGTCGGCGCCGAAGATATCCGCGAGTTTCTGCGTGAAATGGTTGCCTCCTATATGTATATCACGGCTTAAGCGCGGAACGCCGTCCTCAAGTATATCGAGGTTGCTTTCAAGCGCTCCGATATTAAGCAACGCTATTGCCTTTCCTTTAAGGACATCGGTATCCGCATAATTGAACGTAAACGCATTGATAAGCGCAAGGGCGTCGATATCGATGAAGCGTATCAACAGGTTCATTGCCTTAAACACCTTAAGCCTCTGCTCAAGCGGCTCTTTTTTAACCGCCGCAACTAATACCAGCATTTTGTTATCGGGCAGGTCCTGCTTCAAGATGCAGCTATCAAGGTTAACCTCGGAAATTGAAAAAGGGATGTGTTTCTGGGCTTCAAATTTCAGGGCCTGCTTTAATTCCTGGGCGTTCATTCTTGGAAATAGTACGTAGCGCATAATGGTAGGGGCGCCCGATACAGAAATCGTAACCGGTTTTTTTAGGTCTTTGGGGTCGATTATCTTCTTAAACACCTCTTCCAGGTCAAGCTGCTTCTCCTGGAGCGCATACGAGACAAGTTGTACCGCGTTCTTATCCTGCGATAATTTCACGAACTTTATCGAGTTAGAGCCAACGTCTAAGCCTAATGTAGCCTTGGCTTTGGCCTGTACGCCTTTTTTTTCAAAAATGTGCTGCAACGATAATGGAATAGGTAATTTCATCGGTTTTTCTGTTTAAGGATATATTTTATAAGGATTTATGCTTTCCTTCCAGCTCGTAATCTGAATATCCGGCTCAATGTTGAGCCCTTGGATAGAGTCCATATATGCCTGGTTATAGGCTATATGGGCATTGCCGTTAAGCCTCGCTTCAATACCGGACCAGACTCCTCCGTTTATATTCAGGTTCCCTCCGCCGCCGTTTATCCTGAATTCCCCCCTGGTATAAATCACCCCGTCTATCGTGCCATTGCCGTTAATAGTCATATCTTCTGTATCGTCGGGATCGGTAATCACATCCCCGACTACCACAAAAAAGCCGCCGACTGTCCCGATATCGCCGTTGAGTGTTAAATCCCCTTCAAGATACAGGATATTAGGCACCCACTCATCTGCCTCATCAATAGTACCATCGCCATCATTGTCAACACCATCGTCTGCGCGCGTGTACCAGAACGTAGAAGGGAAACTCTCTTGCTTATGCTCTACGCGGGTAATCCGGGTGATATCATAAAAATTCCCTTGTGCCTGGCTCAATATCTTCAATTGCGCAAAGTCAAATCTCGCCAATGGGCTTATGCTGCTATCCTGGGTTGCGGTACCGCTAATGTTATCATGCTCAACATCATAATCCCCCGCATAGAGGATATTGCCTGTCACGCTGTACGAATCGCCATTGATATCCAGGTCTCCGGAGGTGTAGATAGCGTTATCGTAGAAATTCGCAGGGATCTGTTTCTTAATAATAACCCGAACCGAGCGTTGCGCCCTGTAAGGAGCAGCTGCCGGAACATACCCGTATGCAGTAACATTTTTGCATAATTTTGCGTCGATATACACATTCGCCACGCTGACATTGTAACCGCCGGGCACCGAAATCAAATTACCCTGCCAGATATTAGTCCCTGTGGCATTATAGTTGCTGCGTAGTTCGTTTTTAGCCCTGTGTATGCCTGCCTCAGCAAGCCAGAACGCCTGTGTCGATTCCGTATACTGCTGTACATAGGTACGCTCTGCAACGCTGCGTAGTACGATTGCCGCGCCTATCGCGGTCAACACCGCAATCGTGGAAAAAATAAGAATCAAGGCAATACCCTTTTTATTCATTTCTTAGCCTTATCTGTTCTTTTAAAAACCTTACCTCGGTTGCGTTTTCGAGGTTTTGTTTCAAAGGAAAATACAGCCATCTTCCTCTTGCCGGTTTTTCCGCTCTCAATTGTATATCCACCACATTGCCAGAACGCGCGAAATTAAGGACCGTAATGTTATGGGCAAGGATCCTGCAGTGGTTTGAGTCCCATACAGAAATACAGTTTGAACCCGTAGGCTGCTCCCTTACAACCTGCGTGCCGTTTAAGAAATAACTTACCGTGGTATTAGTTGCATTATAAGGCATTTTAAAATCAATCCTGGTACTATTTAAGGTAATATTCGTAATCGTGATATTGTTGGCGTACGCCTGCCTCAGCTCCCTCACCATCCCGTCCATCGCGTTACGGGCATATTGCTGTAAATCAAGGATACCCAAGTCATAATTCCAGGTTTTTTCTCCCACATTCAAAACCAGGAAAATCCCGGAAATCAAAAAAACCAGGAGCACCGCAACTAAAAGCAATTCGATCAGCGTAAACCCGTTCATGGCATTATCGGCTGAATAAGGTTTCTAGGGTAACGTTTTTTGTCCCTGCAGTCTGGCCCTTGCTCTGCCAGAAGACCCTTACCCGCACATCCAAAGGGTCGGTGCCTGAGCAATTAGTAGCGATCAGCTCGTTTCTCAGCGGCGTTAAGCCGTGGGACTCTATTACCGCGCTGCTCCAGCTCCACGTCCCGTTCTGAATCCTTGTGCTCATCAATTCAAACGCAGTATTCTTAATATCCTCAAGCACATACTGTGCATGGCCTACGGCAATGCCCGTATTGCGGTTGTTCTCATTCAGAAAAAGGCAATTTACAAAAAGAACGAGCAGGCTGGTTAACGCAAAAGCCAAAATCGCAGCTGCCAAAAGCAGCTCTGCCAGGGTAAAACCCTTGGGCTTCATCTTACTCTCTCCTGCGGCAGTCTTCCGAAGAAACAATCCCTCCAGTAATAATGGTAAAACTCTTTTCGCCGCTGAACATACATTTTACCGGAGCCGCCTGACAGCTGTAGCCTGAAGGATCAAGCCGGTCGCAACCGTATTCGTATCCTTTTACCGAGTCAAAACTTGTGTAATCTTTCTCCAGGTACGCAGGATTAGTTTCAACGAGAACGGATAAATTCGCAGGGTATGTATCCTTATGGTCCTTAGCATAATTTTCCAGCGCAGCCGAGACCAGCTTCACGGTATTTGACGCATCCGCTTCATTCTGCGCAACATTAATCTTGATAATCTGGCCTATCGCAATCCTTAAAAGCAAGGATATCGCTGCGATGCTGATCATTACGACGATAAGGCTTAATCCCCTGTTGGCGCCATGCATGGATCAACTCTCCTTAAAAGAATAAAAGTATTTTATCATAAATAAATATGAATACAATAATAAACTGTTATTTTGCATGTACGTACATAAAACAAAAACTCTCTATTTTCCGCTGCCTGTAAAATTAAAGCCCCGTACCTACACTAAAGTAGGTACGGGGAAAATCCGTAAGTTGTAGTATAAAAGACTATGGACACGCAGGAGCTGTCGCGCTACCAACTGCTGACGTATTCATAACCGCACCCGTGCAGATGGCGAATGACCTGGTACCTGTCTGGTTAATGGTAGCAGGGGTTGCGTTGCACACATACGAAGTTGCGGTAAAATTACAGGTAAAGTTATACCCTTGCCTCGTACCATTGGTATAGTTTTCGTTTAGATACGCAGGATTAGCGGTCAACATGTCTCCTATGCTGGTCGGATACGATCCGGCATTTGCCGAAGCATAAGATTCAGCAGCGGTTGCAATCGTCTTAAGCGTAGCCTGTGCGGTGGATTCATTGGCGTTTACTCTTGCGCGCAACAGGTTAGGTATGGCGATTGCCGCCAACAATGCGATAATAGCCACAACGATCATGATTTCAACGAGCGTAAAACCTTTTCTCATCTTTCCAATACCCCCTTTCCAGGTAAGATTGACTTACGGCATTACTCTCTTATTCTTTATCACTAGCTTTATACTAGTTAAATTATAACTTATTGCTGTTCCTTGAGTTCCAAAGAATAAGATTTCCTGCCAGTCCCCTGATATTTAGAACTTTATATCACCTCCTTTCCCTCTTGTCAAGTAAAATTTCTCCTAAAAATAAGAAACCTATTCTCCATTCAGGCAATAATCTGCCTCCCTTTCTTTTTTAAAGGGGGAAGAATAGGTTCGAGTTCTTTTCACTGGCAACTGGCTACCCTCAAAGCGCTTCGTTACTTTTCACGCCCCGGGGCCCTTTAGTTTTGCGGCTTAAGCGTTATAGATAAAGACATGCGTTAAGCCGGGTAAAGACCCGTCCCATTCTTACGAATGGTTTGCCTTTTTCAGTTACGCCTAATTGTCAACAATAAGTATACCACTTCGTGCAGGGATTGTCAAGATAGAGCGTACAGAAAGGCTAAGGATGAGGCTTAGGTTAAGTAAGACTATGGATATATGTAAATCCTAAGCACTAAATCCTAAATTCTAAACAAATCATAATGCTTCAAATCCCAACAGGGTCGATGGTCTATGGACTATAGACTATTGACTATCGACCCTGAGAATAGGCATTTGGTATTATTTGTTTAGGATTTGTCGAATAGTTTGTTTTTACGCAATACGCTATACGCTATACGCTATACTACTACACCACTACGTACAGTTTGTAATATTTAAAGCCGTGCGTACGGTAGTATTGGTAGTAATGAGGAAGATTTTGATTCCGGTGAGATTGCAGGAGACAGGAGCGCCTCTCGCTGAATAACCCGTGCCTACGATATCCGGTGCCGTGTAAGTAAAAGTATACCCGTGCTGGGGCTTGAGGGAATAATTTTCTTCAAGATATCGGGGAGTCGAAGAAGTCAGATTTATAATATTGGAGGCATATACTCCGTTATGGGCGAATGCGTATGTCTCGGCAGCAACGGAAATCTTCTGAACAATAGCCCTGGCAGCAGCTTCGTTACTGTTGATCCGTATGCGCAGCAGGCGGGGCACAGCGATAGAAAACAATATCGCGATAATAACCACTGCCACAAATACCTCTACCAGTGTCAGGCCTTTTTTCATACCTTACTCCTTTTTGTGCCTATGGTGCGCAATCGGTATTAGTCAATACGCTTCCCGTAGTAATGGTAAAAATCTTGGCACCCGTCACATTGCATTCAATGGGCGTTGCGCTGCAATTATATCCCACTGCATCCATTTGCGCACTACAGGTGAAATTGTAGCCTTGCCTGCTTGCGGCGGTGTAATTTTCATTAAGGTATGCGGGAGTGGAATTAAGAAGGGCGCCAAACTCAACAGGATAGTTGCCGTGGTTTGCTGAGGCGTAATCTTCGCAGGCAGTTGCGATAGTCCTTAAGGTAGTCTGCGCAGCTGCGTCATTTGCGTTTATGCGCATACGCAAAAGCTGCGGGATGGCAATAGCAACCAATGCGGCGATGATCGTAACCACCAGCATTACTTCAACAAGTGTAAATGAGCGTCTTTGCATATTCTTGCCTGTTAGAAGTATTAAAATTATAACAAGAAAATATTTCTTGCCCTTATGTTTCTGTATACGTTCCTAGTGTCAAACACCAGCTTTGCGTTCCTGGCAATCGCTGCGTAATCCAGCCGGGAATGGTCGGTGGCAATAATTACGCAATCGAAGCCCTTGACGGCTGAAGGAGTAAGTGTAATCGAAATGAGGTCAATATCGTTATATTTCAAATAAGGGACCAAGGGGTCATAATAAGAAACTGCGCATTGCTTTTGTTGCAATATAGCGATTATATCAAGCGCAGGCGACTTTCTGAGGTCTTTTATATCTTTTTTGTACGTCACGCCGACTACCAGAACCTTGGCCTTACTAAGAGGCTTGTTCCTTCTGCGCAATATGTCTGCGACCCTTGAGACCACATATACCGGCATATAGGAAATCATATCGGAGGCGAGTTTTATAAAACGCGAGTTGAAGCCGAACTTTTTTGCTTTCCAATAAAGGTATAACGGGTCCTTGGGGATACAATGGCCGCCTACGCCAGGGCCCGGGTAAAAAGGCATAAAGCCGAAAGGCTTGGTTTTGGCAGCCTTGATTACCTCCCAAACCTCAACGCCCATCTTATGGCACATCATAGCTATCTCGTCGATAAGGCCGATATTGACAAGCCGGAAGGTGTTCTCAAGCAGTTTGGTAAATTCTGCTACCCTGACCGAAGAGACTAATGCAACGTTTTCAATAATGGTACCGTATACCAACCCTGCCAGGTAGGCGTCTGTTTTATCGATTCCACCCACGACCTTGGTAATTTTGTGCACCGGAAACATTTTATTGCCCGGGTCTATCCTCTCGGGCGAAAAACAAAGGTAGAAATCCTCGCCGTGCCTTAAGCCCCGCGCCTCAAACAAAGGGCGTATCACTTCTTCGGTAGTGCCAGGGTAGGTGGTACTCTCCAGAATAACCAGTGCCTTCTTTTTTAAATGCATTGCGATAAACTTGACTGCGGTCTTGATATAGGAAATGTCGGGGAGGTATTTTTTCTTTAAAGGGGTTGGCACGCAAATAATCACCACGTCTATTTGCCGCAATATTGCGAAATCGCAGGAAGCGGATAAGGCTTTGGATTCAATGACACGCCGCAATTCGGCGGTACTGACATCGGTAATATACGATATTTTCTTTTTAAGGGAAGCGAGCCTGTCTTTATCAACTTCAATACCGGTTACCGCAAATCCCTTTTTCGCAAACTCAATAGCCAAGGGTAAACCCACATACCCTAAGCCCACCACGCCGATCGTAAGCCGTTTCTTCTTGACCTTATCCCTGAATTGTTTGACGAAATTTTCCATCATGCGGACCCTAATGTGTTACGGATTAGACTGTGAGCCCGATTGCGGGCTGTGGTACGATTGATTAAAGTTGAATTCCATTTCCGGAAACGCCTTAAGCCTGAAAATCAGCCAGATAGTGCTGCCTTCGTTCTTCTTGGTAGAATGGCTCATTTCCATCTCCCAGCAATGCAAGTCCCTGGTCACGCTATATTGCTGCTCTGCCAGGCCTTTCGTAATACCTGGTAAATCGGCAATCTGATACCGCTCATAAATGCCGAGCTTCCACTTGGGATTAAGGCGCCAGGAACCGCTCAACGTCATTTCTTTGCCGCCCTTCCTTAAATAGCGGTGCCCGAACGAAATCGAACGCTCCCTGCCGAATTCCATAGAGAGGCTGGGGTTCACTTCGGAAAAATAATCCCCCTGAGGCTTATAGGTGGCGTCCACATCCATACGCATCCAGGAGAAAGGCAGAAGTTTGAGCTTAATAAGAAAATCGGAAAAACTCCCTCCGCTTTTATCCCCGGTAGCCGGCTCCACTGCATAAAATTTATAATCGGTGGTTACCAGCAGGTCAGCCAGGTCGACGCTCGCCTCTTTGCGCTTTGTCTGTAATTTGTTCGAAAGCGAAAAAGAAACTGCGTTACTCTTGGCAATGGCATCAACCGCGTCAATCTGCTTTAACCGCAAACTGCTCACCGTCGGTTCGTGCGTATAGGCATGCCCGATTGTCGGAGTAATCACATGCCTCAAACCGTTAATGTCAAGCTTAAGAAAATTTGTTTTGACGTCGTAGATGCGGTAAAACTTAGTACTTACGTCTGTACCCGCATAAAAAACAGTCCTGGGGGCAACGGAAGAACCATTGATGTCCCTGTCATAAAAGGTCTGGCGGCTGGCCAGGTAAGGAGTGACCTGTAAAAACGCGATCCTTGAAGGTAAAAAGAATTTATTCGTCGTATCAAGCCTTAACACGCTCACATCATTGGATGATGCCGAGGGGACGGCGTATTTATAATTGAAGTTGGCTGCGGAGATATTATTCTCAAAATATAAAGGCGTCTGGCCAATCTGCAGGCTGGGCAGGCTATATTTTACTTCAGGCAGCTTCTCAAGCTGCGAATACCATCGGTTAAACCGTTTTTGCACCATTATGTCGAGGCTCGAGTAATTAAACGAACGGTGGTACAGGGCATAGGATAACGGCTGCGCGTCCTTTTCGTATTCACGATAAAAATAATCCTTAAGGAGATTGTGGTCGCTTCCCAGAACCGCACGCTTAGAATCGGTAATCTTATATAGTTCGGAGGTAAACTGGCTGTGTTGGTCTATATCCCATTTGTGGCGCAGGCGGATAAGGTACCTTTCGAATTCATTGGGAGTATTTTGAGGTAAATTGGTCGCCCTCTCGTGTGCATAATAATATTTGAAGTCGCCTTTGCCAAACCAGGGGCTCGTATAATTCGCACCAAAACCCTCAGCTATCCCCAATTTATCGCGGTAATCCAGATAAATCCTCCCGCTTACGCTGTCACTAAGGCTGTATCTGGAAGCCGTCAGCATATACGCGCCCCATTCCTTGCGTTTCCCCGGCATAACCCTGACGTGCATCATGGGGTCCTTAAGGCTCTGACTGAAACTGGGTAAATAAAGCAGCGGGGCATCCCCCAGCCGGAAGGTATCGTGTTTCGTTTGCACTTTGTCTTTCGGAAATACGTTTATCCTTTTGGACTGAATCCGGTAGTGCGGATGCGCAAGGCTGCAGGTCGTGACATAACCGTTCTCTCCCACAAATTCCTTTTCGCTCACCTTCTTAAGCGTTGCTGCCTTGCCGAAATAAGGCTCGGACATAAACTGTGAATCAAGAATACTGCCGGTTTTATCCTGAAAATTATACACCATCTTTGAGCCGCTGATAATTCCCTGCGCGTCTTCAATCCGCACATTGCCTTCTGCCATGGCTTCCTTGGTAAGGGTATTGACTGTCAGCGAATCGCACGTTAACGTCGCCCCTGCGTAGGTAACCGAGACATTTCCTTTGGCGCTCACTTCGCTGGACTCGATGGAATATTCAACGACGTCTCCGTTCACAATAATATCTTTCTTTACGGAAGAAGGTTTTACCGAATCAACAACGCCCTCTTTGGCGCTGTGTTGCGCCAAAACAGTTGTAGCAGAAAATATGCACAGCGTAACAATAAGAAAATAGTTTGCCTTCTGATCTATCATATGGATACTCTGTTAAACTGTAGGTATTTTCTTATAATCCTGGAGAAACCTCTCCACTCCGATATCGGTCAGGGGGTGCTTAAGAAGCTGTTCGATCACGGCGAAAGGAATAGTTGCAATATCTGCGCCGAT
>JAQUON010000060.1 GCA_028717045.1 Candidatus Omnitrophota bacterium
CCGTGACAGGGCGACGTGTTAAACCAGGCTACACTACGACCCCCTTATTGAGGACACTTATTGTAGGGGAAAATACCTCACTATGCAATATATTTCTAAAACCACGATGTATAAAATTCTAAACAAATCATAAATTCCAATGTTTTAAATCCCAAGCAGGTCCGTTTGGAGCATTGGGATTTATGATTTAGGGCTTGTTTAGAATTTAGGATTTCGTGCTTAGGATTTATACAAATGGGCGCTAGAGGACTTGAACCCCTGGCCTAGTGAATGTAAGTCACTCGCTCTAACCAACTGAGCTAAGCGCCCGATTATCTTAATTGCATTGCGCGCAGCGAACACCTATGAACCAATCCCGATGGTGGCGCTTCTTCGAAGCTTTCCATCGGGACCCCGACCCGCGCTTTAGTTACACGTCAAGGCGTCGGGGCTAGAGCTAAGCGCCCGATTATTCCTTCAAACAGCGAGTTTGCCGAGAATGCCCATTACAAAGGCCATGACAAAAAGTGCTACTGTCTCAATAATACCTAAGACTACGATATAGTTTCCAAAACCCTTGCCTGTTTCGCCCATTGCATCCGCAGCCACTGCTCCGGCTTTTCCCTGCATCCACGCCGAAACTCCCATGGCAAGGCCGGCAAATATGCCGATGCCCCACAAATAACTCCCCCTCAACGCCAGCTCTGCCATTTTGTTCATAATGATCATACCGTAGATGGTCTGGGTCAAGGGAGCGCCTACAAAGGCAACCAGCATAAACGATGCGGGCTTATTCTGCGCAAAGGCCTTTTTCCAGGCACCGACTGCTGCCATGCCTGCCACCCCTGTGCCCAGGCCTGAGCCAACCGCAGATAATGCAAGCGCGCAAGCCAAGCCCAAATCTTTAAATTGTATCAAAATTCCTGTCTCCATTTATTCACTCCTTTGTGTGCTGACACGACTTATTCTTTAAGCGGCTTATACGCAAACCCGCTCCATTTTATATCAAGGTGGTTACAGAATTCAAGCACATTCAGCCTGACCCCGTGCACCAATACCGACATAGGCCCAAGTAGGACGTTTAAGGCTTGGCCAAGTATAAGGATCAGGGCGGTTGCCAGCCCCGCGAAAAAATTATTAAAACCTATCTCCATGGCCATAGCGTTAAAAGAATCCGCAACCGCAACCGTCGCCAAACCAACCGCAAAAAGGCGGATATAGGAAACCACGTCGGTAAAACTGTTCACCAGGTTCAAAAGAAGATTGCCTATCCCTGCCCCAAGACCCTTAAGAATATTTTTTTGCGGGTTGGTAAATAAAACGACCAGTCCCGCCCCTACGACAAAAAGCCATTGTGCCTGCGCAGGAAATGCTTCGCCAAGAATCAAAAGCCTTGCCAGGAAAAAGCTTCCCCAGAGGATAAGGATCCAACCCGTGTCGGCAAGGGCACAGAGCGCAGGCAATTTGATAAGAAACCGCCACCCATGGGCAATGCTTAGATGTAAGGCCCCCACGAAGAAACAAAGGTTTTGCACATTAGTGTCGTTGCGAAGAGAAGGCATTAGCGGCTTTATTCTTCCTGAAAGCCATTCCTGGCCGAAAAATGTGCCGGTAAGTACTCCCCAGATTACCGCGCAGGCGCTTAAGAGATAAAAAAGCGTAAACGTTCCTTCGGCCTTAAGTCTCTTTCCCCATTTTCTCTGCGCATAGAAAGTCAGGAACAAGAAAATTCCACCGATGCCGGCGTCACCGATAAGCATCCCGAAGAAAACGGAAAAGAACAAAAGAAACCAGAGGCTGATATCGAGTTCGTGGTAACCAGGCACTACCTCGATTAATTTAAACATCGGGCTGATAATAGAGACCCAGCGGGGGTTACGGATAAGCGTGGGAACCCTCTCGCCTTCAACGGGCTCAGTGAGCCAAATTCCCCATTGCGCCTGCCGTGCATATTGAATAAGCGTATCTGTGCGATCATGCGGGATATAACCGGTAACGTATTTTATCTCATGCTCCTGTTCCATGCCAGCCAGGACTTCGCTAAACTCAAGCTCCTTCTCCAGCGTTTTTTTTGCCTGAAGCAGGCTTGCATGGTGGCAAGAGAATGAGCGTAATTCTTTTTTGATTGCCTCCATCATGCGCCTGTCTTCTGCCAGGCGCGCATTCATCTTTGTAAGGCCCATCTTAGGAGGAAGGATTTCCTTAAAAGGGATTTCCATGCTCGTGCGACTCACAAGCATACACCTGGCGATCCCGGCCTTCGTAGAGACGATATGGACCGTTGCGGCCTGGGGGAGTTTTTTTATTTCTTTTGCGGGAAGCTGGTAAAACTTCACATAAATATTCTTCCTCTCCAGCTGCCGTACGCATTCCGGATCAAAATCCCCCCACCCTTCCCATTCGTGTATGAACTGGGCAAGCGTTACCGCATACTCCTTCAATTGCTCAAACCGGCGCTGCAATTCAATGATATGCCTTGCACAAGACTTCCAGCTATCGAAAGATTTCCCGTGCAATAATCCCGGTCCCTGATCCGGCGTTTCGGCAGCAATAATACCCAGAGCATTATTGAGAAGCGCGTAATCATCCTGCAGTGAGGCAATATCTTTACTTTTAGGCACCTGTTGATGTACTATATGCAAAAGCCCCAGAGAACGCAACTTGGCGATGACGGCACTGGCGTCTTTTGCCTGCATAAGAAGCGTCGCTTTTTTCATGGGCACAATCATACTGCTACCTCTTCTAACACCGTTTCTTCGATTTTCCTTTTAGCCATTTTACTGCGGCCGACCGCATTGGTCATTTGGTCCCCTAGATAAATTTTAATAAGGCGGATGGTTTCCTTGGCCAGAGGGATTTTAACCTTTTCAAAGAGGTTTACGCGTTGGGTGGTGATACGTAATTCATCTCTAAGCACCTTGACACCCTGCGCAAGCACCTTGATTTCCTGCCGCAGGGAAACAAGCTCTCTGAGTAAATCTACTGCCGTATCAACCCACAGCGGGATAATAAATAAATCGTACTCTGCGGGTTCAAATTCGGCGCGTTCAAACACAGGCAGGTCAACACCGGCAATATTTCTGGCGGCAATCGTGATTTCTTTCGGCGTGATCCAAGCCCGCAGGTCTTTGGGCACATCAACAAGAAGCCCTGCCCATGCCTCAATCATTCCCCTTTTTGACGCTTCGAGCTCTTCCTTTTCCTGGTGCAGCCGTAATTGCCGCAGAATTTCCATCTGCAGTTGTTGTTTTTTAAGCTGCAGCGTAGGCAGATACCGTTCGTACTGCCTGAGGGCATCCCTTGTCTTTTTAAGCTCGCCTTTGGTAAATTTAATCCTTGCCATGTGCCTGCTTCGGCCAATACTGCTCAATGATAGATTTCTTAATACCGGTTTCTTGCGGCGTAAAACATTCGGCAAGCAGTTCCCAACCAAGGTCAAGCGCTTGCTCAAGGGGGATATTGATTTCAAGTGACATCATATTCGTTTCAAAAAGCTTACCGTACTTAAGAAGCTTTTTATCCCACGGGCTCATCTGAAAGCCCATTGATTGCTTTTCAAGCGTCTCGCGGTAATTGGCGAACAGCTGTATCATTGTATCCATAATAGTGCGGTGGTCGGCTCTGGTCTTTGCGTTCACCTGCTGCTTGAGCCGGCTTAAGGAGCCGAAAGGCTCGATAACCTTGCCCTTAAGGTAGAACTGGCCTTCAGTAATATAGCCTGTGTTATCAGGCACAGGATGGGTAACGTCGTCTCCGGGCATGGTGGTTGCCGCCAGAATAGTGATTGAGCCGGCAGTATCAAAATCAACTGCCTTTTCATACCGTGCTGCCAGCTGGCTATAGAGGTCTCCCGGGTAACCGCGGTTTGAAGGAACCTGTTCCATGGTGATAGAAATCTCTTTTAAGGCATCGCAGAAATTGGTCATGTCTGTAAGCAGTACCAATACCCGCTTGCCGTTGAGCGCGAATTGTTCTGCGACTGCCAGGCTTATATCGGGAACCAAGAGGCATTCGACTGTCGGGTCTGCGGCAGTATGGATAAAGAATACCGAGCGCGAAAGCGACCCCTGTTCTTGAAGAATATCCCTGAAGAAAAGAAAATCGTCATATTTTAAACCCATCCCGCCGAGTATGATTATATCTATCTCTGCCTGGATTGCAATTCTGGCTAAGAGTTCATTGTACGGCTCTCCGGCAATGGAAAAAATCGGCAATTTCTGCGATTCAACCAAGGAATTAAATACATCAATCATGGGAATGCCGGTGCGTATCATCTTATTGGGGATAATCCTCTTGGTAGGATTGACCGGCGGCCCGCCTATATCCACCACATTCTCAGAGAGTGCCGGCCCGCGGTCAAGCGGCATGCCGCTGCCGTTAAAAATGCGGCCCAGAAGGTCCTCCCCGCTTGCGATGCGCATGGGATGCCCCAAAAAGCGCACCTTGTCTCCGGTAGATATGCCTTTGCTTCCGGCAAATACCTGCAGGTACACCCGCTTGCCCTCAAGCCGGATTACTTGGGCGAGCGAAATACCGCGTTGTGTGGTGACTTCGGCAATCTCGCTGTAGCCTACGCCTTCGGCCTCAACAATAATTACGTCTCCGGCTATCTGTAAAATATTTGTATAGACTTTCTGCATTTTTTCTTATTGTGGGGGCTTACGCTGTGTTGCGATAAGGTCAGCTGTTTCCTTCTCAAGCTGCGCAAACTCAAGGCTTTCCCACGCAGCAGAATTCCAGCTGCGGAACTGCTGCCTCAGTTTCTGAAAAAATTGCCGCGCATTTTCCTTATCCTGGAATACCAGCTCCGCTTCAAGAATCTGATAGATAAAATTAAAAATGTGTTTCTGCCTCTCCTGGGGCGTCGCTTCATCAACCGGGTCAAAGGCATTTTGCTGCAGATACACAAAGTCGAAAAATTCACCCTTTAAATAATCAACGAAGTCCGCAAGTGAAGTACCCTCTTCACCGATGACCTTCATCATCTGGGCAACGTCATGGCTTTTGCGCAAAATAGCGTGCCCTTTTTTCATCTGTGTCTCGTCAATAAAACTCTTGTATTTTGACCAGGAAATCAGCGGGTCAATCGCAGGGTAGCGCCTGGCATCAGAGCGTTCCCTAGAAAGCCCGTGAAAGGCGCCTACAACTTTAAGCGTTGCCTGCGTCACCGGCTCCTCAAAATTTCCTCCTGCCGGGCTGACCGTGCCCCCGATAGTCACTGAGCCGCTGCTTCCGTCATAAAGCCTGACAGCGCCTGCCCGCTCATAAAACGAGGCGATACGGGATTCAAGATATGCAGGGAACGCCTCTTCTCCGGGTATCTCTTCAAGCCTGCCTGACATTTCCCTCATTGCCTGCGCCCATCGGGAAGTCGAATCAGCCAAAAGCAATACGTCTAATCCCATCTGGCGGTAATACTCGGCAATGGTAACCGCAGTGTAGACGCTTGATTCTCTCGCCGCAACAGGCATAGAACTTGTGTTACAGATAATCACGGTCCGGTCACTTAAAGGCTTATTGGTCTTTGGGTCGATGATAGAAGGGAAGGTTTTTAGTGTTTCTACAACTTCCCCTGCGCGTTCACCGCACGCCGCAATAACGACAACGTCCACTTCGGCATGGCGGCTAGTCAGCTGCTGAAGCACGGTTTTGCCTGCGCCAAACGGCCCCGGGATGCAATACGTCCCGCCTTTGGCCGTGGGAAATAAAGAATCAATTAACCTCATCTTGGTTACCAGGGGTTCTTGAGGTTTAAGTTTTTCCGCGTATGCCTGAATCGGGATCTTTACCGGCCATGTCTGTGTAAGAAATACTTCCTGGCTCTTGCCATTTGCGTCTTTAAGCCGCGCAACCGGGTATGTCAAATTATAGTTACCGCGCGCCACAATACTTTCTACCTCGGCAGTGCCGTGCAAATGAAACGGCACCATGATATAGTGCTTCAATATCTTTTCCGTAACAAAGCCGAGCTTATCCGACGGCCTGACTATATCGCCTGCCTTGGCAAGCGGGGTAAATTCCCATTGCGATTCGTCAGCCAGAGGTTTAAGATATATGCCTCGCGTTAAGAAAAACCCGTGCTTTTGAGCAATAAGGGGAAGGGGATTTTCCAAGCCGTCAAATATCTGGCCAAGCAGCCCCGGCCCAAGTTCGACGGAAAGAAGCTCATCGCTAAATTCGACTTCTCCCCCAACCTTTAAACCGGTAGTACTTTCATACACCTGCATTTCGGCGAGGTTACCCTTAATACGGATTACTTCCGATTTAAGTCGTTCCTGGCCGTGCAAGATATAGGCGACCTCGTTTTGCACGACAAAGGTATCAAAATAAGCCGTAACCATGTTACCGCTTATTTTGGTAATACGCCCCATCCTTTTCGTAGCCATAACGTTCTTTTCCTAACCCTTCTCTATGGGTTCGCTTTCACGCAATAGCGCCTCAAGCAGCTTTACCTTATCGCTGGTGCGGATTTTTTCCCAGCGTATAAGTAATAATAATTTCAAACCGTATACTATGAGTGCATCGATATCGAAATAATGGCCGGCTGAGAATTCATCATACATCTGCCAGCGGCCCTGGTCCAGTACCTTCTCCGCCTCTAGGGGTGAGGTATTTTTATAGGCATTCATGGCAATGTGGTTGATGCGTGAATCTATCACTGTGCCATCGCAGCGCAGGTATGTAGAGGGGTCCAGTTTCTTGCGGCCCGCCCTTAATTTTACCAATTCATTGCCTAATGCGGCCTCGAAATCGTGCCATTTTTTTAATGTAGCCTGCCCTGGCCCGGCTTGTTCATCTTGACGCATTGCAAGCGCCTTAAGCATAGCAATATCCTCTCCGGGCACGAACTCGCTGCAGGTCTGTATGAATTTCTCGTATGAAAAAGGTGGCTTGGCACCAAAATGCAACATCGGCAGGCTTGAGAGTAAATAGGTATAATATACAGGCATAACTTATGAAGTAGCTTCTTTGAGGATCTCGCCGAGCCTCGGCTTAAGGTAGGAGCCTATATAGCCGGCAAGGGCCTTGTCCGTAAAGTCGAAATGGGATTTCCCCCCGTCAAAACTGATGATAAACCCTGCCCGGATATCTTCCGAGGGCCTCAATACTACCCCTTTCTTGAGGCCTTCTTTTAATTCTCCCAATAAACCTTCCTGGAGTTTTTTCAAGTCGTCTTTATTAAGCTGGAGCACAATTTCCGAAGGCTCTTGTTCTTTATGTTCCTTGATCAAAAACGTAATGATTTTGGCCAACTCATGCGGGGTGAGCGATTCGTGCACTTTTGCCTCAACAAGCCTTGAGAGCATGGCGCCAATCTCCTCCCGTAACGCAAGGAGCAAATCCCTGCCTGCCTGCTGAAGCGAGATCTTAGCACTCTCTTGCGATTTGCGTACTTTATCCTTTGCCTCAGCAATGGTTCTTTCTGCCTCTTTGCGCGCCTGTGCCACAATTTCTTTGGCGTGGCGCCCTGCCTCTTCTTCTATCGCCCTGGCCTTTTCCTCGGCAGCATTCACGCCTTCTTTTTGTATCTTCTCTATCAGACTCCTGATATCCTCTGCCATCTTCTGTCTCTCCTTACCAACGGCTTCAATAGATTATATATTACGCGCGACAGGAACTCAATAGTTCCTCTGCAACGGCAAGCGGGTCATTCGCTTCTAAAATAGGCCTGCCCACAACAATAAAATTGGCACCCGCCTGCATTGCGTCCTGGGCAGTGGCAACACGTTTCTGATCAAACGACTCAACGCCCTGAGGCCGGATGCCGGGAGTTACTATAATAAAATCCTTTCCGCAGTTTTTTCTCACCTCGGCTGCCTCATGCACCGAGCAGACAACCCCGTCTAAGCCGGCATCTTTGGCTGCGAGAGCCATTTTTACAACCTCGCCTAATGTGGCGGCGGTGTTGTGAGCGCTCGTTAATACAGTCACTCCTACAATAAAGGGCCTTTCGATTTTCAGTTCCGCTGCCTTTTGCGCAGCCCCCTCTGAAGCATGGCGCATCATTTCTATCCCGCCTTCGGTGTGTACCGTCATCATAAAAACCGGCTGTTGAGAAACGCCGGTATATACGGCATTCTTAACGGTATTGGGGATATCATACAGCTTGAGGTCCAAAAAGACCCTGCCGCCTCTTGCGCCGATCATTTTTATTGCCTCTGGCCCATGGGCAGTAAACAGCTGGCTGCCTACTTTAAAAAGCTTTACCTGGGGGTAGAGAATATCCACAAACCGCTCTGCCCGCGTGAGGGTATCGACGTCCAGTGCAACAATAAGTTTATCTTTTATAATTTGCATAGTAAAGAACCGACTAATTTTTTAACCGAGCGTAAATTGTTTTTTTCCAGATATTGCCTGATACCATCGACGATTTCTACGCTTGCGTTCGGGTTCACGAAATTTCCCGTGCCCACGCTTATTGCGCGTGCGCCGGCAATGAAAAACTCCAATGCGCTTGCCGTATCAGTTATGCCGCCCATGCCGATAAGGGGGATTTTGACTTTGTTATACACCTCCCAGACCATTCTTAGCGCCACCGGCCTGATTGCCGGGCCGCTTAACCCAGCAGTGACAGCGGCGATTTTCGGGGAGCGCGTTACTACATCAATACCCATGGCAGTCAAGGTATTGATCAATGAGAGTGCATCGCTGCCTGCGTCTTGCGCTGCCTCGGCAATATCAGTAATGCAAGTAACGTTGGGAGAAAGTTTAGTAATAAGCACTTTCTTAGTAGCCTTGCGCACCATCCTCACCAATCGCTGCGTTGCCCGCGCATCCTGTGCAATCAACGCATGAGAGGCCTGTCTGGACTTACCGTCCTTAAGGTTAGGGCAAGAGATATTTAATTCAATACCTGCGACTTCCGGGATACTGTCTAAGCGTTCTGCCAACGAGACAAATTCTCTGGGAGAGGTTTCCGAAGCAATACTCACAATAATAGGCACGCCGATTTTTATAAAAAGAGGGAGCTTTGTGTGTATGAAAGCATCTATGCCGGGATTTTCCAAACCGATCGAATTAAGCATGCCTGCGGGTGTTTCGCATGTCCTGGGCACGGG
>JAQUON010000061.1 GCA_028717045.1 Candidatus Omnitrophota bacterium
GGTAGGCATCATTATAGTTCTTTTTAGGGAATCATTGCCCCTCTTTCAAAAAGTAAGATTATTTGATTTTCTTTTAGGCCGCTCTTGGTACCCTACGTATGACCCGCCGGAATTCGGTATTCTGCCATTGATTCTTGCTTCTGTGTGGGTTACATGCGGAGCGCTTTGTGTATGTGTGCCTTTGGGCATAGGCAGCGCACTGTTTCTGAACGAACTCGCCACACCCGGGCAGCGCGCGGTTTTAAAACCCCTGATTGAAATACTTGCTAGTATACCATCGATAGTCTACGGTTTCTTTGGCATGGTGGTGCTTGCCCCATTTTTACAGCAGCTCCTGCATATCCCCGTGGGGCTGTGCGCATTCAGCGCAAGTCTTATTCTTGGGATAATGGCGGTGCCTACGGTATGCAGCATTGCCGAAGACGCACTCAGCTATGTGCCGCGCTCTTTTCGCGAAGCATCGTTTGCAGTGGGGGCGAACCGTTGGCAGACTCTTACTAAAGTTGTAATACCTGCTGCAGGTTCAGGGATATCGACCGCAATAATCTTAGGCATAAGCCGCGCAATCGGCGAAACAATGACCGTGTTGATGGTTGCCGGGGGAGCAGCAGTTATTCCTACCTCGTTTTTTATGCCGGTCAGGCCAATGACTGCCGCGATTGCCGCGGAAATGGGAGAGGCGCCCATGGGAGGATTGCATTATCGCGCCTTATTTTCCATTGCCCTGATATTATTCTTAATTACCTTTTTATTTAATATTATCGCCGAATTAGTAAGCCGCAGATTCAGGCTAAAATTAGGGCTTGCACAATGAAAAAGGACTTCTCTCAAACAATCGGATTTTTTTTCCTCTTTTGCTGTATCTTGGTGACCATTCTTTTACTTTTTATTATCATTTATTTTGTTTTTGTGAGGGGGGTGAAGGTAATTTCCTGGGAATTCCTTACCCAAGCGCCGCGCGCAGGGATGACTGCCGGAGGAGTTGCTCCTGCAATTGTGGGCACCATGTACCTTACCTTAGGCGCAATTATGTTTGCGTTGCCGTTGGGCATTGCTGCCGCGATTTATCTGTGTGAATACAGCCCGAAGGGCTTTGCGGTCAATATCATTCGTATGAGTATCAATAATCTCGCCGGTGTCCCCTCGGTCGTCTTCGGGTTATTTGGCCTGACAGTATTTGTTAAATTCTTTGGTTTCGGCGTTTCCATGCTTTCAGGATGCCTGACACTGGGTATTTTAGTTTTACCGCTCATTATTTCCGCCGCCCAGGAAGCACTTTTGGCTGTGCCTCAGTCAATGAGGGAAGCATCGCTTGCCCTCGGCGCAACCCATTGGCAAACCATCAAAAAGATTGTTTTGCCCACTTCTCTGCCGGGGATTTTAACCGGCGTTATTTTAAGCATCGGCCGCGTTGCAGGAGAGACTGCGCCTATTCTTTTTACGGCTGCTGCGTTTTATCTACGCGGCTATCCCAAATCAATTTTTTCGGAAGTTATGGCGTTGCCGTACCACATTTACGCGCTTATGACGGAAGGCGCTCACCCTCAACAGCAGACTGCGATCGCATATGGCTGCGCGCTGATACTTTTATTTTTAGTATTGCTTGTTTCGACGGTTGCGATTTTTATCCGGCAGAAACAGAGGAGCTATTATGGATGAAGTTGTTAAAATGAAGGCAGAGAACGTTAACTTCTTTTACGGTAAGACCCAGGCATTGAAAGACATTTCCTTAGATATTCATGCCCACAGCGTGACTGCGATTATCGGGCCTTCAGGGTGCGGCAAGTCGACATTTATCAGGTTATTAAACCGCATGAATGACCTTATACCTCACACACAGCTTATCGGAAGGGTGTATCTTGACTGCCAGGATGTCTTTTCGCACGCCGCCGATCCGGTTGAGTTACGTAGGCGTGTGGGGATGGTCTTTCAGAAGCCGAACCCCTTCCCCAAAAGCATTTTTGAAAATATCGCCTACGGCCTACATGTCAATAACATCAAAGATAAGGATTTTGTGGAGACAAGGGTCATTGAATCCTTAAAAAAAGCTGCCCTTTGGGAAGAGGTGCGGCACAGATTGCACGAGAGTGCGCTTAAGCTTTCCGGCGGTCAGCAGCAGCGCCTGTGTATTGCCCGTTGCCTTGCGGTCTCCCCTGAGGTTATTCTTTTCGATGAGCCCTGTGCCAGTCTTGACCCTATTTCAACGGCAAAGATAGAGGAGCTCATACTGGAACTTAAAAAAGAGTACACTATTGTGATCGTGACGCACAATATGCAGCAGGCAGCGCGCGTTGCGGATTATACTGCATTTTTTTTACTCGGGGAACTCATTGAATTTAACAAGACGCAGGAGCTCTTTACTGCGCCTAAAGACAAGAAGACTGAAGCATACATTACTGGGAGGTTCGGTTGATAGTCAAAGACCGCAAAAGGCAAATCGTACAGGAGGTTTCAATAGTATAGCCTTATAGGAGGAACGGATGGAACGGCATTTTGACGAAGAGCTCGCAGATTTAAAGAAGGACCTGCTGGATATGGGTTATTTGGTAGAGCGCGCAATAGGCAATTCTGTTGAGGCATTGCGTACATCAAGCAGTCAGAAAGCGCAGAAAGTTATCATTGAAGATAAAGTTATCGATGAGTGCGAGCTGCATATTGATGAACGCTCCCTCGATTTATTGGCCTTGCGTCAACCTATGGCAGTCGACCTGCGTTTTATCGCAATGACCATGAAAATTACCACTGACCTTGAGCGAATGGCTGATTTGGCAGTGGATATTGCCCAACGGGTGCTTGAGCTTCAAGGCGCACCGTTGCTCAAGCCCCTTGTGGACATACCGAAACTTGCCGTTCTCGCCCAGGATATGGTCAGGGGGACTCTTGATGCCTTTGTTAAAGGCGATGTCAATCTTGCGAAGAAATTGATTTTGCGCGATACAGAAGCAGACGCCCTGCGCAATGCAGTGCAGAACGAACTGATTAACGATTATATTGTCAAAGACAGCTCGACCACCTCCCGCGCCGTGCCCCTCTTGCTCATTGCCCGGCACCTTGAACGCATCTGCGACCATGCAACCAATATCGCAGAAGACGTCATCTACATGGTGGAAGCCAAGGTAGTCAAGCACCATCCTGAAAAACTCAAGAATAATACCTAATCTAGGCTTCGAAGAAGAAGTATGCCCACTCTTGTAAATAAGAAAAAAGACATTTATTTCATATAGATTTTACATAGATTTAACATAGATTTTACACGCCTCCAGTATACTAATTAGTCATACAAAAGGAGGTATAATGCGTAAAATACTCTTTTCCGTAATCATTACTTTTGCTTCTTGCGCATTCGCATTTGCTGCTTCTCATTCCATCCAGATTAAAGGCTCGGATACCATGGTTAACCTCGGCCAGGCATGGGCGGAGAAATATATGGAAGAGAATCCCGCAGAATTTATTGCCGTCACAGGCGGAGGCTCAGGTACTGGAATATCCAGCCTTATCAGCGGCACCTGCGATATCACCATGAGCTCAAGGAATATCAAGGATAAAGAAATTGCGCTAGCGAAACAAAAAGGGATAAATCCCTACGAGATACAGGTTGCCTTAGACGGCCTGGCAGTGGTGGTAAACCAAAAAAACCCTGTTGGTAAATTAACGTTAGCTCAACTTGCCGATATATTTACCGGCAAGATTACCAACTGGAAAGAGGTAGGCGGAGAGGACAAACAGATCGTTATCCTTTCCCGGGAGGTTAATTCCGGTACGCACGTGTATTTTAAAGAACACGTATTAAGAAAAGGCGACCCGAGCGCAAAAGACGAATTTGCGCCTGAGGCGCTATTGCTGTCTTCTTCCCAGGCGATTGCCGATGAAGTGGCCGGCAACCCCAGCGCCATAGGTTATTACGGAATGGGGTATATTTCAGACAAACAAAAGCCTGTCATGGTCGCTAAAGATGAAAAATCGGAATACGAAGCGCCGACCATTGCCAACGTAGTAAACGGCAGATACCCGATATCCAGGCCGCTGTTTCTATACACCAACGGGCAGCCCCAGGGGGTAGTAAAAAAGTTTGTGAATTTCTGCTTTTCCCGGGAAGGCCAGGGTATCGTGTTAGAAACCGATTTTGTCCCTGTGAAAGAATAATGCCTGATGCGTAAATTCAAGGAATATATCATTGAGAAGCTGATCCTGGCAAGCGGATTAGCTTCTATTTTTTTTGTCATCGTTATTTTTTTGTTTTTACTGAAAGAAGGCTTGGCAGTATTTAAGATTGTCACGCCGGCCAATTTTCTTTTCGGGAAAAACTGGTATCCTATCTCAGAGCCCCCGCAGTTAGGCATCTTTCCCTTAATCCTCGGCTCACTTTTAGTTACTTTGGGCGCGGCCATCATTTCTGTGCCTATAGGCATTGCCTGCGCAGTATATATTGCCGAAGTCGCCCCCGTAAGAACGAAAGAAATACTCAAGGCAAGCATAGAATTACTGGCAGCCATACCCAGCGTAGTGCTGGGTTTTATCGGTATGGTAACCCTGGTACCCTGGGTCAAGAGCATTTTTAAATTACCGACAGGCCTCACGGCGTTGTCCGGCTCAATAATGCTTGCCTTTATGGCGATGCCGACAATAGTTTCGATTGCCGAGGATGCGCTGTACTCTGTGCCAAGGTCACATAAAGAGGGCGCGCTTGCGTTAGGCGCTACCCATTGGCAGACAATTTATCGCGTATTATTGCCTGCTGCTTCTTCGGGGATCCTGGCTGCGGTAATGCTGGGTATCGGCAGGGTGATTGGCGAGACTATGGCAGTAATGATGATTACCGGCAATGCTGCACTCATGCCCCATAGTTTTCTGCAACCGGTACGGACCCTGACTGCGACTATCGCTGCGGAAATGGGTGAAGCAGTGGTCGGCAGCGAACACTATTTTGCATTATTTGCGATAGGTATCGTATTATTTGTTATTAGTTTTGCGATTAACATAACAGCAGACCTATTTTTACACAGGAAACGATAATGAGGAACCCGCAAAGAACAGAAAAAATCGCTTTTTTCTTCCTCTTCCTGGCAACGCTTGTCATCGCCCTTCCCGTGGGGCTTGTTGTTATTATCATCATCTCAAAAGGGCTGCCTGCAATAAACTGGCAGTTCCTTAGCGATATCCCCAGGCAGGGTATGCGTTCAGGCGGCATCTTCCCGGCAATTATGGGGACCGTATACCTGGTGACAGGGGCAATAATTTTTGCGCTGCCCATTGGCTTATTAGCAGCGGTTTACTTAAGCGAATACGCCAAAGATAATCTGTTAACGCGCGTGATTAAGCTGGCTATCGTCAATCTTGCCGGGGTGCCTTCGGTGGTCTACGGGCTTTTTGGTTTGGCGCTATTTGTCGTATTTTTTAAATTCGGTGCTTCCATCCTTTCAGGCTCGCTTACCTTAGGCATTATGATCCTTCCGATTATTATCACCGCCTCGCGCGAGGCCCTGGAAAGCGTGCCGTATTCTTTCCGTGAAGTAAGTTATTCGCTCGGCGCAAGCAAATGGCAGACTATCCGGCATATCGTTCTGCCTAATGCCATCCCGGGAATCCTTACCGGCACTATTCTGGGGCTGGGCAGGGCAGCAGGAGAAACCGCGCCCATCTTGTTTACCGTCGCCGCATTCTATTTACCGCAACTGCCCAAATCTATTTTTGACCAGGCCATGGCATTGCCTTACCACCTCTATGTAATTTCCACGCAGGTGCCTAATGTCGATGAAAAGATACGCTACGCAACGGCATTGGTGCTATTAGTCTTGGTGTTATGTATGAACCTTGTCGCGATACTTATACGCTATCAGTTTAGGAAGAGAAAGAAATGGTAAAATTTAATATCGAGGGTTTAAACATCTGGTTTGGGCAGATTCATTCGATTAAAGAGCTGCGTATGGAAATATATGCCAATGAGATCTTAAGCGTGATAGGCCCGGCTAACAGCGGTAAGACTACGTTCTTGCGCATGCTCAACCGCCTCAACGAGTTGGAAATGAATTTCAGCATGAAAGGCAAAGTGGAATTTGACGGGCAGGGCATTTTTACTTTTGATACAGAGGTGTTACGTAAAAAGATAGGCATGGTGTTTGCACTGCCCTTGCCGCTGCCGTTGTCTATATTTGGCAATGTGGCCTACGGGGCCAGGATGCATGGGGTGCGTCAGAAAAAGAAATTAGAGGATATCGTTGAGAAGGCACTGCAAGAGGCCTATCTTTGGGATGAGGTAAAGGACAGGCTTGGGGCTTCCGCATTTAAATTATCCGGCGGACAACAACAGCGCCTCTGTATTGCCAGGACGCTTGCGGTTGAGCCGGAGGTAATTTTATTCGATGAGCCATGTTCGGGGCTTGACCCGATATCAACGGCAAAAGTAGAAGAGGCTATGCGTAAATTAAAACAACACTACTCATTGGTCCTTGTCACCAATAACGTAAAACAGGCAGCCAGGGTCGGGGACAGGACCGCATTCTTCTTAAGCGGCGAACTGGTTGAAATAGACAAGACAGAAAAAATATTTACTATGCCTTCGGATACGAGGACCGATGAGTATATCAGGGGGAAATTCGGATAAACATGAAGATTGAAACCAAAAACCTTAACCTTTGGTACGGGACATTTCAGGCGCTTAAAGAAGTGAATGTCGCTTTCCAGGAAAAGCGCATTACGGCAATCATAGGCCCTTCGGGTTGCGGCAAGTCAACTTTGCTGCGCGTGTTCAACCGCATGAATGACCTCATTGAAGGCGTGCGTACGTCAGGCGAAGTCTTCATAGACGGGGTCAATATCATTGACCACGCAGCAGACCTTGTGTCCTTGCGCAAGCAGGTAGGCATGGTGTTTCAGAGGCCCAATCCCTTCCCGCTTTCGGTGTATGAAAATATTGTATTTGGCCAGCGGATACATGGTGCGATGAGTAAGGGCGCCCTCGATGAAGTGGTGCAGCAAAGCTTAGAGTCGGTATTGTTGTGGGATGAATTAAAAGACAGGCTCAACGAGTCGGCGATGGGGCTTTCCTTAGAACAAAAACAGAGGCTCTGTATTGCCAGGCTCATTGCAGTGCAGCCGGACATTGTGCTTATGGATGAGCCTTGCTCTACCTTGGATCCTCAAGCGACCCAAAGGATAGAAGAATTAATGCGGGAGCTTAAGAAAAATTATACTATAATAATCGTGACGCACAATATGCAGCAGGCAGCACGCGTTTCCGATGACGCGGGTTTTATGTTGTTGGGGGAACTGGTAGAATTCGCAAAGACCGAAGACGTCTTTACGAAACCGAAAGACAAGCGCACGGAAGATTATATAACCGGCAAATACGGATAGGGGGGGCCAATGCAGCGCCATTTTGACGATGAATTAAAAGAATTACACAAAGAAGTACTAACGATGGGCGTGCTCGCCCAGGAAGCGATATTTAAGTCAGTTGAAGCACTGAAAAACCGCGATAAAGCGCTTGCCCAGGAGGTGATAGATGCTGACAGTCGCGTTGATGAACTGGAACTTGTAATTGACGAACGTTGCGTTGATCTCATTGCCCGCTATCAGCCACTGGCCGGAGATTTACGTTTTGTCACCATCGGCATGAAGATCAATGCGGAACTCGAACGCATTGCCGACTTAGCAGTTGATATTTCGCAACGCGTCCTTGAGGTAGCAGACAAGCCGTTGCTGAAGCCCCTCATTGATATCCCCAAACTTTCTTCTATCGCGCAACAGATGGTCAAAGATGCCATCGATGCCTTTATCAACAAGAACGTAGGGTTGGCAAGAAAAGTTGTCCTCTCTGATCCCCAGGCAGATTCACTTCGTAATGAAGTCCAGCGGGAACTGGTCAACGATTATATGACGCGCGACGGTAAAACCGCTGACCGCGCCGTGCCCCTCTTGCTCATTGCCCGGCACCTTGAACGCATCTGCGACCATGCAACCAATATCGCAGAAGACGTTATCTATATGGTGGAAGCCAAGGTGGTCAAGCACCGGCCTCAGGAGCTATAGCCATAGAAGGGACAATCCGCTAAAAACACCATCCTATTTTGTTTGCTTCGCAAGACTTTCTGTGTTACATTAATACACTATGGAGAGCCAAGAAAAGAAACAGGTTAAGTTAACCAGCCGGCTGCGTAATTACTTCTTCGCCGGCCTCCTGATTACCCTTCCGGTATTTTTAAGCCTCTATATACTCTACATACTTTTTGGCTTTGTAGACGGCATCTTGGGCAAGTTTATCAATATCTATGTCCAGGAGCGCTGGGGTTTTTATATCCCCGGCTTAGGGCTGTTTCTGTTTTTACTGATAATTATATTCGTAGGTTTCACAGGCACGCTTCTTGCGGGCAAGGGGCTGCACCGGTTTTTTGACAAATCCATCAGCCGTTTTCCGTTGCTCAATATCATTTATCCCTCGCTGAAACAGGTGGTCTCTATTTTGTTTTCAAAGGAGAACCTCGCGTTTAAAAAAGCGGTGTTAATCGAATATCCCTTTAAGGGCAATTGGACACTCGCTTTTATCACCAATAAAGGTTTTGAAGAGGCGCAGAAGAAGACAGGCCAGGACCTGTTGAATGTGATCGTGCCTATTGCCCCTAATCCTACTTCCGGCATCATTGTGTTTGTCCCCCGTAAAGACGTAATCATGCTCGATATAAGTATTCAGGACGCAATGAAGTTGATTATTTCCGTCGGGGTGCTTAATCCCTCCGGTTCCCTTGAGCCGCCCGCAAAAGAACCGTAAGCAAAACCATATGCGCGTACGCAAAGATATAATGTTGGCAGGGGCGTTG
>JAQUON010000062.1 GCA_028717045.1 Candidatus Omnitrophota bacterium
TTTTTCTTTTGATATTGTTTCTGAGGTTGATCTGCAGGAGATGGATAATGCGGTAAATCAGGCGACCAAAGAGCTGGCCCAACGCTATGATTTTAAGGACAGCAAGTCCTCTATTGCCTTTGACCGCAAAGAAAAAAAGATCACCCTGATCGCGGATAATGACTTTAAATTGCGCGCCCTGACCGATATCCTGGCTACCCGCATGGCCAAACGGGGCATCTCGCTTAAGTCCCTTAAATTCAACGACCCTGAAAAGGCCTTTGGAGGGTATCTGCGTCAGGTAGTGGATATATGCATGGGTATCGACAAGGAAAAGGCAAAAGACCTCATCTCGATCATTAAGAAGCTCGGCTTAAAAGTGCAGACCCAGATCGAGGGCGAGAAGATCAAGGTCAGTTCTCCCAAGAAAGATGAGCTGCAGGCGGTTATCGTGCACCTGAAGGGCCTGAATTATTCCATACCGCTTAGTTTCTGCAATTATCGCTGAAGCCGGGGATGCGCGGTCCTTTTGATATCCATGATATTCATTGACAAAGCGTAGAATAGTGGTATACTAAAAAACAGTAAAAGTTTAGAAGTCTTAGCCGTAAGGGAAGATCTCTGACCTTGCGGTTTTTTTATTTGTCATTGTTTGCCGCGTTAGAAATCTCAAAACGTGCAGGTAAAGTAAATGATAAAGATTTCTAACACGATTTACTAATTTGAGGAAAAGGAGGTTGCACACAATGGCACAGGGAATCGTGAAATGGTTCAATGACCAGAAGGGATATGGATTTATCACTCCGGAAAACGGCAAGGATGTTTTTGTACATCACTCCTCAATCCAGGGCGAAGGATTCAAATCCTTAGCTGAAGGCCAGAAGGTCGAGTTCAATATCGAACAAGGATCCAAAGGCGAACAGGCTACGAACGTAGTCAAGCTGTAATCGCAGGCTAGAAAAAGGCCCGGCACCCTTTTGGTGCCGGGTCTTTTTATCAAAATAGCATGCAAAGCCGAAGTTATCTTTTGAGTTCACGTTACGCAAAGGTGTGGCTATCTTCGGCAGCATTGGAGCCGGGGATTTTTGAGCGGGTAGACAAAAGGAGGAATATAATGAACAGCTGTAAGCGATGCGGGAATAAGCTCCAGCATAATTATTTGGTAGAGTTTTTTAAAAAGACAAAGGAAAAAGTGGAAAGAACGATCGTGTGCCTGAAATGCAGGGACATTTTGAAGAAGAAAGAAGAAGCGGTATAATATGCCAGAGGCGATTTATTGCGTATGTCCGGGCCAAGAGGGGCTAGCTCTTTTAAACCCAAAATATTCTTGATATAGCAAGGTATTGTGTATATAATTAATCTTATAGAGCAAGATTTGAAGTAAAATTGTGTTGCAGAGTGTTGCTACGCAGGATGGGCAAGGATAAAAGGAGAATATGTTGGCCAGAAATAATTATTCATTCAACAAGTACCAGAGAGAAATAGCCAAGAAGAAGAAGGCAGAGGAAAAGAGGCAGAGGAAGCTTGAGAAAAAGACGATGGCAGCAGAGGCTGCGCCTGCGCCACAGCAGGCACCTGATGACCAGGTTGCCTTAGAATAAAGAAATGCTTGCAATCTTTTCTAAAAGCCCTATAATCACAACTCAAGGATAGATACCAAGGTGTTGTGCTGGAATGTACACCCGACGCAGATCGGTATTGCGTCGGTGTTGTGCTGGGACGTACACCCGACGCAGATCGGTATTGCGTCGGTGTTGTCTTAGTAGACAAAGGAGGAAGCATGGGGTACCAGGGTGGTGGGTTCGGCGGTCCGCGGGAAATGCACAAGGCAATTTGCTCGGAATGCAAAAAAGAATGCGAAGTTCCGTTTAAGCCCAGAGACGATCGTCCGATATACTGCAAGGAATGTTATTCAAAGCGCAAGAACGAAGGCCGTTAATTGTAGCAGGGTAGTAATAAACACGGTATAGTTCATAAGCCTAAAAACCGCAAGGACAGGGTGCGTGGCCTTGCGGTTTTCTCTTTTACATTGCCTCTTTGAGCACGAAGTTCTATTGAAAGTCGTTAAAAAAGGCAATTGTATGGTATAATACTATATCGTAAAAACAAGGCATAAGGTTTCTACGAAAGTATAGGATAAGTCATTATGATGCAAAAACCGGTTTTTACAGGCAATAATCTGCCGCAGCGCCATCAGGCCGAGCAGGGTTTTTATGGGTTGGGTATTGCGCCGAAGATCCTGGATATCCTTGCGCGTATCAAATTCAAGGTGCCGACTCCGATTCAGCTTAAGGCAATCCCGCTTGCGATTGAAGGTAAGGATGTCATTGGCATTGCGCAAACCGGCACCGGTAAAACCCATGCGTTTGCCATTCCCATGGTGCAGCGCCTTGCAAGGATGCAGGGGGTTGGCTTGGTGCTTGCGCCTACGCGCGAGCTTGCGCTTCAGATCGACGAGGCGTTCCGCGGCCTGACCCCTTCGTTCGGGATGAAAACCGCCTGCCTTATCGGCGGCGCGCCTATGGAAGGGCAGATACAGGCGCTTGACAAGAACCCTCGCATCGTGATTGCTACCCCCGGAAGGTTACTTGACCATATAAGCCGCTGGAAATTTCTACCTGAAGAAGTATCGATGTTTGTGCTCGATGAGGCTGACCGTATGCTGGATATGGGGTTTGCCCCCCAGATTACAAAAATCATTCATGCCCTTCCAAAAAACAGGCAGACCATGCTGTTTTCGGCAACTATCCCCAAAGAGATTATGGAGATTGCTGCCAAGCATATGAAGCTGCCGGTTTCTGTTGAGATCGCGCCTTCAGGGACTACGGCAGAACACGTGACACAGGAGTTATTCATCGTCAAACGAGAAGCCAAGCCGAGGCTGTTGAGTAAATTACTGGCGCAATATCACGGCTCGGTGCTTTTGTTCTCCCGCACCAAGCATAATGCGCGCAAGATCATGCTTTCAATCCGCAACATGGGGTATAGCGCTGCAGAGATGCATTCTAACCGCAGCCTGGCCCAGCGCCGCGAAGCGCTTGATGGGTTTAAGTCAGGCAGGTATAAAGTGCTTGTGGCAACCGATATTGCCGCAAGGGGCATTGATGTAACCGGCATAGAGCTGGTGGTTAATTACGACCTTCCGGAAGACGCGGAAAATTATGTGCACCGCATCGGACGGACTGCGAGGGCAGGCCATAAGGGCCATGCGATTTCATTTGCGACACCCGACCAGCGTAGTGACGTAAAGGACATCGAAAAGATCATCAGGTCCACCTTGCCCTTATCGAAACACCCCGGAATTGCGCATGAAGAATTTGTGCAGCCCGGCCATGAAGCCCCCCGAAGGAACCCAAGGCACTTTCAAAGCCAAAGGCGGAATAAGTTCCGCCGCTTTTAAGTTTTTTGAAAACCCTACATCCGCTATATCATAAAATAGTAATCTCATGTCCTGGTCCCTTTATATAATCCAATGCTGTGACGGCACACTCTATACCGGCATTACCACGGATATCACCCGCCGCCTCAAAGAGCACAACTCAAAGAAAGGCGCTTTCTACACCCAGAACAAGACACCGGTTGCCCTTGTCTACCAGGAGCCTATGGAGAATCAATCCAGGGCGAGAAAGCGGGAAGCTGAAATCAAGAAATTGACCAGAAAGCAGAAGCTGGAGTTAGTAGGAATAGTATTGTAGCGATGGGTAAAAATATGTCTCTTTCATTGTTTTTAGTAATATTCCTTGTTTCGGGTTTTCTGTTCTTGCGGTATTTCGAAAGCCACCTGGTTTTCTATCCTACCAAAGAAGTGCAGATTTTCCCCAAGGACCGCGGCCTGGATTTTGAGGACGTATTTTTTAAAACCAAAGATAATATTAGGCTGAACGCCTGGTTTATCCCTTCGCCCAAAGCGCGGCTTACCGTACTCTTCTGTCATGGAAATGCCGGCAATATCAGCCATCGGCTTGAGAAGATACTCTTTTTACATGCGCTTGGCTGTAATGTATTCATGTTTGACTACCGCGGGTACGGGCTAAGCAAAGGCAGTCCTTCTGAAAAAGGCTTGTATCTTGATGCCAAAGCAGCGTATGACTATTTAATATCGCGCGGGATAAGGCCAAAGCAAATCATCGGCTACGGAGAGTCAATCGGAAGTGCTGCAATCATTGACCTTGCCTCAACTCAAACTATGGCAGCCTTGATTACTGAGGGCGCTTTTTCAAGCGGAAAAGATATGGCAAAGAATGCCTTTCCTTTTCTTCCTTACTGGCTATTCTCTTTACGGCTTGATTCCGAGCGCAAAATAAAATCCGTCAAAATCCCCAAGCTTTTCATACACAGTCTCAATGATGAGATAGTCCCTTTTGAAATGGGCAGGAAACTTTACAATGCTGCGCCGCAGCCAAAGGAGTTTCTACAGGTTCAGGGGGGCCACAATAGTTGTTTCTTTGATTCAGAAGATATCCTCAGGGAGAAAATGGCTGAATTCTTGAAGAGGGCGGCACAATGAGTGCATATTGTAAAATCGCATACCTTATTATATTGATTATGTTGTTCACAGGCAGGGAGGGTGTTGCTATGGCAAAGACAAAAGAGCTCCAATTACCGCCGCCTAAAAGCAAAGGGGCGGTTTCCCTTGAAGAAGTGATTGCCAAAAGGCGTTCTCATAGGTCTTTCAACAACCAGGAATTATCCTTGGCCCAGATTAGCCAGTTGCTCTGGGCAGCGCAAGGCATTACGGAGAGAAAAGGCGGGCATAGCCTGCGTAACGCTCCTTCTGCAGGCGCGCTATACCCCATGGAAATTTATGCGCTCACCAAAGACGGCCTGTATCATTATCTTCCACAGAGCCATACGCTAGAGGTATTAAGCGAGGGTGATTTACGGGGCAAGCTCTCCGGCGTAAGCCTAGGCCAGGCTTCAGTAAGCAACGCGCCTTTGGATATCGTTATCTGCGCCGTATATGAGCGGGTTACCTCTAAATACAGGGAGCGCGGGAACAGATACGTTGCGATTGAAGCGGGCCATATTGCCCAGAATATCCACTTGCAGGCAGTTGCCTTGGGCCTGGTTTCTGTTCCGGTGGGCGCGTTTAGCGATGAGGAAGTGCAAAAAGCCTTGAATCTTCCCGCTGATTGCATACCTTTATATATTATTCCTGTCGGCTACCGCCAGTCTTAAAATAATCCTGTGAGAGATTGCCTTTTTCTGCGTCTATTAGATAGACAGGCAGTAGTTTCTTGAGAACCTTCCCTTCCTATGCGCAGATACATACAACACAGTATCCTAATTTTGATTTTCATAATTGTCTTGTCAGCCGACTGTTACGCAGCGGCAAGGGGAGGCAATTATCTGCTCCAGAAGCCCAAGTATGTCACCGATGAACAGCTAAGAGAGAGGGCAATTGAACGTTATATTATTCCCTGGAACGTAGATAAGGCATATCTGACAGAGGCAGTAGAGCAAGGCAATTCTGTCGCCCTGTGGATACTGCTGAGCAGGAAGCAGAAGCTGGACTTAATTACCGGCTGGGTCGCACGGTATGCGCAGAATAATATCACTATAAAACGCCCACCCGGTTTTTACGTAGATGCGATGAACGCCGCTCTTTATCAATGCATGGAAGGCAAGCCGTTTGAAGAAAACACCAGAGGATATATCAGAATACTGTTTGATACCACTGCAATTTTGTACGGGGATTTCGATAACGGCACGGACAAGGTCGAGATGGCCAGGGATATGCTAGGAGAAGCACTGTTTGAAGAATACAAACAGTGCTTCCCTGATACCTATGAGGCATTGCGTAAAGAACAGGCTGATAAGAAAATTTATAAATAAAACTTGACATTACGGGTGTAATCGTGTATATTGTAAATGGAAACCAGTTTCATTAAGAAAGTGGTATAATATGCCCAACACAGATAGATTCGGTCCGCCGTGGTGGCACGGGAAATTCAGAGGGTGCGGCTACCGGCTTACCATAGGCCGGGAAGCCATACTGGATGTCCTTTCCAAATCCGAAGGCCACTTGAGCGCCGAAGACATTTATATGAAGGTGCACCCGCGTTACCCCAGCGTTGGCTTGACTTCCATTTACCGGACGTTGGACGTATTATCGCATCTGGGCCTGGTCTATAAGCTGGATTTTGGTGATGGGCGGGCGCGGTATGAGTTGGCAGAAGGGCCTAAAGGCAGCCATCATCACCACCATTTGGTCTGTACAGATTGCAACAGGGTAATTGACTATACCGATTTTATCGATGATGAGGTGGAGCTATTGAGGCAAACTGAAAAGGGCCTGGGCGAAAAGTATAAGTTTAAGATCACTAACCATGTCATTCAGTTTTATGGATTATGCGAGCGATGCGGTAGCAGGAAATGACCGCTATATTTTTTTCTCTATTAGTGGAAATCATTTTCATTAACTTCTTCCCTTGCTGATACAAGTCTGCAGGGGCAAATAAAAAGGTGGTAACTATGCCAGGTTTTGACGGAACAGGCCCTATGGGGAAAGGCCCGCTTACGGGAAAAGGTATGGGATATTGCGTCATTAAAGTTGATTCCAAGGAAAATAGAAAGAAAATGAGTAAAAGAGAGGAGGTGTTTGATATGCCAAGAGGCGACGGAACAGGGCCGATGGGATTAGGCCCGATGACAGGAAGAGCAGCGGGTTTTTGCGCTGGCTATTCTATGCCTGGCTATGCGAATCCGCTACCCGGCAGAGGTTATTTCGGCGGGGGCAGGGGATTTTATGGCCGAGGTGGCGCAAGGGGCAGGAGAAACTGGTATTACGCCACTGGGCTGCCAGGCTGGCAAAGAGCCTCAATAGGGATGCCTGCGTTTGGCGGAGCGTATCCTTACGCTCCTGAAATTACCCCAAAGCAGGAAGCGGATATGTTAAAAAACGAAGCTGAATTGTTAAAGAAACAGCTTGAAGATATCCAGAGCCGTATTGAGACGTTGGAAAAAGTGCAGGCAGAGAAAAGTGAATGACCGCTGGTGGATAAAGGAATAGGATTCAAATTCCTATTCCTTTATCTGTGGTTATCAGAAAAGGAGTAATTATGCGTGTGGCTATATCTACCGACGGAGAGTTTGTGTCGGCTCATTTTGGCAGATGCCCTTCTTTTACTCTTGTTGATATTGAAGATGGCAAGGTAACGAAGAGGGCGGAAGTCGCAAATCCCGGGCACCAGCCGGGCGCTATCCCGGAGTTTCTGCATCGAAAGGGCGTTAATTGTATCATTGCCGGCGGCATGGGTATGCGGGCAACTTCATTTTTTGAGGAATACGATATCAAGGCGCTTGTAGGAATAAGCGGAAAAATTGATGAGGTAATCGAGCAGCTCAAGAAGGGAACTTTAGAAAGCGGCGAAAGCCTTTGTAGGCCCGGGGCGGGGAAAGGCTATGGTTTAGATAAGCAAGCATGCGACCATCCGCATAAGGATGAGTGCGATCATTAAGGAGGTTGTAGGTTATGTGCAGCGCAATGAATGCCGCTTTTGGCGGTAAGATATGCATTACTTCGGAAGGTAACAGTTTAAATGCATCGGTAGATCCGCGATTTGGAAGGTGTCAGTATTTTATCATTGTCGATACCGATACGTTGGAATTCGAAGCAGTTGAAAACCCGAATATCGAATCTATGGGAGGCGCGGGTATTCAGTCCGCACAGTTCGTTACTTCAAAAAAAGTCAAGGCTGTGGTAACAGGGAATGTCGGGCCTAACGCGTTTCAGACATTGCAAGCAGCAGGGATTGATATTTTTACGGGCGCATCAGGCACTGTGAAGGAAGCCATCGAGCAGTATAAGAAAGGAGAATTTAAAGCGGTTTCTGGGCCAAGCGTGGGTTCACACTTTGGCATGCCCGGTAAAAACAAATAAAGAGGAATAACCATGGCGGCAAAAGTAGATAAGAAGAAATGCAATGGCTGCGGCATCTGCAAGAATATGTGCCCTGTAAACGCTATAAAAATAGAAAATAGAAAAGCCGTAATCAACGATAATTGCGTGGAATGCGGCGCGTGCGTAGACCAGTGCCCGAATGAGGCGATTTTAATTTAGGAGGTGATAAGTATGCCACGAGGAGACGGAACAGGCCCGTTGGGCCAGGGTCCCGGTACAGGCAGGGGAAGGGGCATGGGCAGAGGGGCAGGTATGGGTCGTATGGGCGGGAATCGTGCCGGCGCAGGTCCGGGAGGAGATTGTATTTGTCCTTCATGCGGCACGAAGGCTCCTCACCAGGCAGGTACGCCGTGTGCTTCGATGAACTGCCCGAAATGCGGAATAAGGATGGTAAGAGAATAATTAAGTATACCTGACGCAGAGCGGTATTGCGTCGGTGTCCCGCTTGTGCGGAAATGTACACCCGACGCAGAGCGGTATTGCGTCGGTGTCCCGCTTGTGCGGGAGGAAGGAGAAAAATGGGTACCAAAGCAAGAGAGTTGGTCGGTGCGGATGTGAAAAAGATTGTAACGCTATTAAACAAGGCGTTTG
>JAQUON010000063.1 GCA_028717045.1 Candidatus Omnitrophota bacterium
TAAGGATTCAGACTTAAGGCCGCAGGCTCTTTACCTTCTAGGGACAAGCCTGTTTAACCTCGGGAAATATCAGGAGGCCATCGAAGTCTTCAAGGGGATTACGAAATCGTATACCCATGACGAAGAACTTACCCAGAAAGCAGAATACGAAATAGCCGACTGTTATTACCAGATGGGGGATGAGAAGGAGGCAATGGCACGTTTTACCATGCTTCGCGCCAAATACCCCGATTCGAAGCTGACTGCCGAAATCATGTGGTGGCTTGGTGAATATTACTACAGGCATAATGACCTGGCGCTGGCAAGGCGTTATTTTTCTTCGCTGGTCAGGGATTTTCCCGCAAGCAACCTGATAGCCGATTCTTATTATGCACTTGGTTCTATCAAAAACGAGGAGGGCGATTACGAGGAGGCAATCGATTATTTCAAAAAGGTAATAGCACTTAAGGCTTCTGATTTATCCGGACAGGCAGCCATTGCCATAGCCGATATTTATACCAAAGAAAACAACACGCGCAAAGCCGTTGAGGCTTATCAGCAGATCATGAAAGAATACCCCAATCTCCTGAGTATTATTTATCCTAAGCTTGCGGACACTCAATTCAAGGCAGGTAACTATGAAGAGGCACTCGCATTGTTCCAGAAGTCAAAAGAGGTCGTTCCCCTGAAAGAAATGGCGTACATTCAATTTAAGATCGCCGAAGCCTTACAGGCCCAAGGGAAAAAAGACGCTGCAATCGTGGAATATTTAAAAGTGCCGTATCTTTTTCCTGAGAAACAGGAATTTGCCGTAAAATCATATCTTAGGGTAGCCAAGCTTTACGAAGATAGTGAGCAATACCAGGAGGCCGTTAGTATTTACAAAAAAGTTGAATCACTGCATGTGGAAGAATCAAAGTTTGCCCGGGAGATGGTCGATAAACTTACATTACACCACTAAAAAGGGGAGGAGCGCATAATGGAGCTTTACAGAATGAGCATATTGCAAATCTTTGTAGCGGGAGGCCCGGTAATGTGGCCGATCCTGTTATGTTCGATTTTTGCACTGGCGATAATTATCGAAAAAATTTGGCACTTGCGCAGGGTGAGAATCGATACCAAGCAACTTTTGGATAGTATCCTGGAGAAAATGAAGCGCCATCAAGTCAAGGAGGCCCTTGAGGTTTGTGATGCGACCTTAAGCCCGATAAGCAGGATATTAAAGGCCGGCATTTTAAAATATGACAGGCCCCGCCAGCAAATCAAGGAGGCCATTGAGGACGCTGCGCTTTTTGAGGTGCCGAGGCTTGAGAAGAATTTGACTGCATTGGCAACGATTGCGCATATTTCTCCGCTTTTGGGCCTGTTGGGGACGGTAACCGGTATGGTCAGGTGTTTTCAGACTATCCAGATGAAAGCTACCACCTTTCATCCGGTTGCTCCCGGAGATTTAGCGGGAGGGATCTGGGAGGCGCTTTTGACTACGGTCGCCGGACTCATTGTGGCTATCCCGACTTTTGTCGCGTATAATTACCTGGTAAGTCGCACAAATAATTTTATACTTGAGATGGAAAAGGCTTCAACAGAGCTAGTGAATTTCTTGAGTGAATAAGGGAGGCAATAGATGAGATTCAAAAGGCACATGGAGTTGGAGCATGGCTTGAGGCAGATCGATATTGCCCCGCTTATCGATATGATATTCCAATTGCTTATTTTTTTCATGCTGACCTCAAGTTTTATTATGCAGCCGGGTATTAAGGTCAATCTTCCCGAGGCGGTAACCAGCGAGGTGGTTAAATACGAGAACCTTGAGGTAATCGTTTCTGGGGAGAACGTGCTTTACATAAACGGAAAAGTGGTTACTACAAAAGAGCTTAAATCTATGCTTACACAACTGGCGAAACGCAAGCAGGGAATTCTCATTAAAGCGGATAAGCGGTCTTCGTTAGGCAGGGTAGTGGAGGTATGGGACCTTTGCCGTGACCTCGGAATAGCGCAGATTAATATTGCAACTAACCAGGAGAATTAAAAGCGTAATGCGTAATTTAAGAAGCAGCCTCTTTATTTCTCTTATTGGGCATCTTGCCGTATGGGGTATTTTTAGTTTTTCTTTCGGTGAACCTCTTCAGAAACCAATACATACCCCTGTGTTTTTTTGGGGGCAATTGCTGCAAGGCCGGGATATGCAGAGTGATTTTTTTGCTGCTTCCTTGCCCGCAATACAGATTAAGAAACAAGAAGGGGCGCGTTTGTTATTTAAAAAGCCATCGGCTGTTTCTACAGAGCCGCAGGCGTATTATCTTAAGCCTTCAGCCGGATTAATAGCTCCAAGCAGTAAGCTTGATTTTATGCCCAGGGCTACTGTGGGTTCGTATCCTTACGGGAAACAGGATGCTATGATCATGCTCCATCCGATACTTCCTGAGTATTTTATGCTTTTGTTCCAGGATAGGCAGGTGGTTAATATAGGCCTGGAGTTTAAAATAATAACGTCAAAAAAGCGTAACTACACTATACTCAAAAGAAAAATCTCTTCCGGCAATCTCCAGGCAGACCTTTTGACGATGCGCTATATCAGCCACTATCTTTTTATCCAGGGAGAAAGGTTCCACCAGGATAGCTGGCAGACCATATCGATAGAGCTGTCAACCTTAAAAAACAAAAATGATTAAACTTGATTTTGTAGTAGGCATCTCTATGTACCTGGTCCTGTTTCTTTGTATTGTGTTTTGTGTCTGGTTGATTAGCAGAAAGGAAAAAGACAGAGGGGTGTATCTTGATGAGCGGTTAGTCTGGTTCTGCACGGTCTGCGCCTATACCTATTTTACTTCAAGGCAGGAGGCTATTTCTGTGTGTCCCCGGTGCAGCAGTTACAATAAAAAATAAGTTGATTTTGTTTGATTTTAGATTATAATTTTATCAGGGTAGAAACATACTGATAATGCGGAGGTAACGATGATAACCGAAATAGGAATTGTGGCTGGGGATATATGGCACTATCTTGACCAGCACGGTGAAGTGCTTTTAAGCGACTTGGTCAGAGGGATTGACAAGCACCGTGACAACGTGTTGATGAGCCTGGGATGGCTGGCCAGGGAAGGCCATGTGATCTTGCAGAAGATGGATAATAACGAGTACAGGGTAAGCCTCAGGAAAAATGTCTAACCATCGCCTTTATGCCAATAAAGGTATGGTTCTTATCTTAGTCTTGGTTATAATCCTGATTGCCGTGATCCTCTCAAATATAATTCTCACCATAATGGCCAACCAGGAAAAACTAACCCACCATAAAGTAACCAGGATCCAGGCTATTTATGCGGCTCAAGCTGCTGCGAATTACGCAATAGACAAATTCAGAAGGAATGATAATCCTGCAACATGGCCCCTTACAGGTACGTATACCCGCACAATGTGCAGGGCGGCCTGTACCATTAATGAGCCATCGCTCCCCCCCGCAATAAAAAACGTGACCCTGGTAATCAATAACAGCGCTTCTTTTCCCGGCACACGCCAAATTACCGCTACCGTTTACTTCCAGTAAGTTGCACTTCTTGACAGACACGTTTCTTTAAGTTCCTCATGCGAAATACGACCATTCCCCAATAGTTTGCCAGTAAACATAAGTAAGTTTAAGTAAGTCCTTATAAAAATTACTTGACAAAAGTAAGCTTTTATGATTTAATATGAACACAAGTAAGTTATAGAGGAGCTTATGCAAAGATTAATGAATATTGACGAGTTGGCTGATTATTTGCGTTTGAAGAAACAGACAATTTATAATTGGCTCAATCAGAGAAAGATTTCCGGTATTAAGGTAGGGGGAGTCTGGAGGTTTGACCGAAAAGATATTGATTCATGGATTAGGTCCAGAAGGATCATTTCTAAACCCGGGGACCAACAATGAGTGAAATCGGGATTTATTTTGGTTCAAAGCTCATTACTATCGTTGAGACTAAGGGCAGAAGGGTAACGAAGCAGGTGCAAATACCCCAGTCCCAGATTATAGGCGTCGGATTTGAAGAAGAAAAAGTCCCGGAAGAGATAAAGCTGGTTTCTGTGCTTAGGGAGGCATTAGAAAAAAACGGGGTCAATCAAAAAGAGGCAGCAATTTGCGTTTCGGGCAAAGACCTGATAATTCGTACTTTCGACATGCCTTTTCTGCCCGCGAATGAATTAAACTCGGCGGTTAATTTTGAAGCGAAAAAATACATCCCTTTCAAAATAGAAGACTTAATTTCCGATTTTCAGTCCCAGGCGGACAAAATCGGAAAAAGGAACTTTATTCTGTTTGTCGGAATCAAAAAGGAAACACTTGATAAATACCTTTCGGTTTTTAATGAGCTGAATATAAAAATCAGCTCTTTAGAGTATTCGGCATTCAGCTTGTTGAGGCTGTTGCAGATGGCAGGGATAAAAGAAAAAGGCATTATCTCGGTATTGGGAGTTGACCTGAAAGAAGATGATGAGGCAAATTTTTTAGTGCTAAGAAACGGCTTTCCCCTGTTTAGCCGTGATATTATCTTTTCCGAGGATTCGCCTCTTACTTCTTTTGAAGGCATACAGATTGACCCGGCTTTAAAACTTGAAAAGCTGAAGGCAGAATTGCGTATTTCCCTTGATTTCTATAACAGAAAATTCCCGTCGCAGAAAATCGAGAGCATATTTTTCATTTCGAGCAACGAATTCAAGGCAGAGCTTGAGTCGTATGTGAAAGAACGGGGCCTGGTTTCAAAGTTTATCGATTCCGCGAAGTTCTTAGGAAAGGCTTCCGTCTATTCGCTTAGCCTGCTTAAATCTTACAGTTCTTCCTTGTCTCCTGCGGCCAGGCCAAGGACCAGAATTGACCTTTTACAGGCCAAATCAAAGGTGCAGGTAGCTCAGGTTGCTGCCGTACGCCCCGGCTTTGCGTTTTCATTGAGCGCGTTAAAGATTAATCCTAAAGCGGTATTTTTGGCTTTGGCAATTTGGGCGCTGCCCAACGTCTACGGTTATTATAAGAAAATTCCGTTAAATAATGAATTACGTGCGATTACCGGCCAGCGTATTCAGATACCCGGGGTGGGAGCTACGCTTAATTACGAAGCCTTAAAGCAGATTACTTCAAAATACAATGCAAAGGCTACCGTTATCAATCAGCTCCTGAATAACCAGGTGTATCTTACGGAAATTTTGGATGCACTTGCGCGCAACATACCAAAAGGCTTGTGGTTATCAAGCTTGGAATTTAAGAACGATAAAGCAGAAAAGGACAGGCACGAACTGGTTTTAAGCGGTTTCGCATATTTGGAGCAGAGGGATAAAGAGCTTGAATCGATTAACGATTTTGCTTCAGCCATAAAGGCAGAACCGGCATTTTCGAAATATTTCAAATATGTCGTTATTCAGTCTATTGATAAGACAAGCGACAGGGATAAGAACAAGGAATTATCGGCTTTTTCAATTTATTGCCGGACCTATTAGTTTCTAATCAATGGAGGCCTTAGCTTGAGGTTTAATTTTTTTGACGCCTTACAGGACCATAGCGCCGGGATAGTGATTGTGGCAATTGCGCTTATACTTGCCAGGAATAGTTATAGCAGCCAGGCACAGACGATAAGGTCGTTAGCGAACAGGATTGATGCGGAAAAAAAGAGAAACGAAGAGCTTTTACGAATTGAGAAGTCGAAGAAGCTCACCGAATCCGCGAAGCAATTGATTAACCGTAAGAACCTCTCAATGGTCATCAATCATATAAATGATTTTGCCAAAGAAGCTCTTGTAACGGTTGCCTCCATCAGGCCCCAGACTGAAAAGGTATTTGATGATTATACCGTTTATCCTTACGAAATGTCTTTGACCGTAAACGGGTATCATGCGCTTGCCGAGTTTATCAGTCTTATAGAGAATTCCCAGGACGTCTTTATTATAGAGAGCCTAAACATCAAGCTCGATACGCTAAATGAAAGCTCAGGAAGAAATGTGAAGCTTATAGCGGGAATGCGGGTAAATACTTACTGGATGAATGAATAAATGAAGAATAGCGCAAGACTAGTAATTTTGGTATTGATTACCTATTTTCTGGGGGTTCCGCATATCTGTTTTGCAAAGAAAAAGGCGTCTAAGCTGAACAACGAAACAATACAGATATCAAAAGAGGAATTTAAAAAAATGCCGGTCCGTTATGAAGCAGCACATATGCGAGATCCATTTCTGACTTATCTTAAGAAAGACGTTGCGGTTGTGCCTCAAAATAAAACTGCACTCGTAAAAGATACAGAACCTCAACCGCCTGATTTGAAAATCCAGGGGATAGTCACCGGGGGTAGCGTTGTGCAGGCGATAGTAAACAATAAGGTGGTTTTTGTTGGAGACCGCGTTGAGGAAGGCGTGCAGATTACCGATATTAAGCGAGATGGGGTTACAGTGACGTATCAGGGCTACACTTATTTTTATGGGACTTCGAATATTTTAACAGATGGCTCTAAATCAAAAGGAGAGAAAAGATGAAGACAGCAAAACCAATGTGGATAATAGCCGCGTCTTTTTTTATTCTTTATTTGGCCCCTCCTTTATATGCCTCTGGACAGGAATTGCCTTTTGAGAAACCCGACGCTACGATTACCATGGATTTTCAGGATGCCCGCTTAAAAGATATATTGAAGATTTTTTCTATTCAGTCCGGGCTGAGTTTTATCGCTGCCGAGGATATAGAAGATAAGTTAATGAGCCTGTATTTAGACAGAGTTTCGATCAAAGACGCGATGGATAAAATTTTCAAAGCCAATAATTTAGAGTATGAGTTCGATCGCGATTCTAGTATCTTTATAGTGCGTAATTCTGGCAGGTCTCCCGTGTTGACGGTTACGAAAGTCTTTCGCCTCAAATATGGCACCGTGACAAGCGCAAACATGACAAGAGAGAGAAAGATTATCAAAAAATTCGTAGAACCAACCTTAGCGGATACGCAGCAGAGTGGAGGAGGCGACGAAGGGGATGAGGCAAAAGGTGCTGCGGAAGTTGCTTCTGGCATTGTTGCTTCTGTCGCTGCAATGCTTACTCAGTATGGAAAGATTACCGAAGACAGTGCTACTAACAGTATAATCGTGACTGATGTACCGGCAAATATGCCTGTTATCGAGAAGCTTATTGCGGCGTTAGATGTGTCTCGTGCGCAGATTATTATGGATGTCGAAATGATAGACGTAAGTAAAGATATCGTCGATAATCTAGGTATACAATACGGCTCAAGCCCTTTTACGTTAATATTGCCGGGCGGTTTTATGCGCAGGGGGGCAAGATTTTTTATCGGGGACGTAGCCTATAAGGGCGCAACAAGCATTACGAGTGCAACGGCAGGCGCACTTGTACTGGGAGATTCGTACGGTGAAGTGATTAATTTTTTGAGGACTCAGACAGACGCCAAATTTTTGGCACGCCCAAGGATTTTGACGCTTGACAATGAAACAGCAGAGATAAAAATCGCAACTAATGAAGCAGTGGGGCTTAAGACTACCACTACCTCAGCTGAGGGCTCTGCCAGTACGAGTATAGAAGCAGAAAGGGCCGAAACCGGAGTAAGCCTGAGAGTGACACCGCAGGTAAATTCTGAAACCGGCGAAATAACAATGCTTATTGTCCCTTCTGTATCTGAAGCGAAAACAGGCGGGACTTTTGGGAGCACGACTTTTAAGGATCCCGAAATTCGTATTACCAAGTCTATTGTGAGAGTCAATGACGGCGATACTGTTGTGTTGGGAGGCTTGATCCGTAATGAGCTTAGTGAAGTGAATACAAAATTACCGCTGCTTGGTGATATCCCTGTGTTAGGGGCATTGTTCAGGCATAAAAATAAGAGCAAGGACAAGGAGCGGGAATTGTTGGTGTTTATCACTCCTCGTATAATCAAAAATGATGCCAAAATGTTTGCTCAGATAAATGCAAAATATCCGGCTCCCAACCGCGAACAAAAAAATGCGTCCGCGTTTGACCGGCAACGCAGAATTACCGGTGCTTTAAACGAGATAGAAAAAGAGGGAAAGTAATGGCAAGAGAAAAATACCTTCGCTTAGGAGAGCTTCTTATTAAGGAAGGGCTCCTCAAAGAAGAGGATCTTAATAAAGCTATTACGCTCCAAAAACAAGAGGGGGGCAGGCTGGGCGAAGTCTTGGTGAAAATGGGACTGCTGCGCGAAGATCAAATCGTAGCAGCCCTAGGTAAACAATTAGGCATCCCCTATTTTTCTTTAGGGACAGGTATGCTTAAGCCGGCGGTTGACCAGGGCCTTGATAAACTGGTATCAAATGAATTTGCCATGAAGAATATGGTGCTGCCTCTTTCGCGGACGTTGCGGTCGCTCACCGTGGCCATGATTGACCCCCTTGACCTTATTTTAATAGACAGCTTAAAAAAATTGACAGGCTGCGAGATAAA
>JAQUON010000064.1 GCA_028717045.1 Candidatus Omnitrophota bacterium
GCGTATTCAGCGAACGCCTTATTTCGAATGTCTTTTCTCAGGCAACAAGCAATGTAAGCCGCGTCATCGTCAACCGCCTAAGCGGCGTCTATAACGAAAAATACGGCCAGGACTGGTTTGAGATAATGGGCTATAAAGAACCCGGCAGAAAAGGCACCGAAGACATGGGCGGCATAAGATATGAATATGTGCTGGGGAAAGGAAGCACGGGTATTCAGGCTGTTTCTTTGGATGGTGCCAAACGATTTGTAAAAGAACTTAGTAAGACTAAGGGCTCTTTTGTGAAATCGGGAGAAGTAGACCCCCTAACCAAAGCAATCAAAGACGACCACGTTGTTCCTATTGAAAAATATGTAGGTCGCGGTCCGGACCAACCAGGATACCTTACTTTAGGCGAAGGAGAATATTGGACTTCTTTTGTGAGCCCGGCAGTTGACGGGAGTAGCGGTTCTTTAAGCCAAGGCAATATCCCTACTACTAATGCCCGAGTTGAAAGAATAGGGACAGCGGATAATAGAAATACCCTTTTATCGACGCTTGGTGTTGATTCGGGTCACATTACTCTCATTTATGATTTAAATAATTTAAAGACGCACGGAGTAAGCGTATCGAGCGGGTCAGTTATTATTGCTCCACAGTTTAGTATTACCGCTACCGGAGAAGGAATGCGGTATGCCCAGAAGGACACCGGTATGCATTTCTATGGGAGCCGCATTGGCGCTGCTCCGGGAGAAACCGGCAGGCTGGTGTTCGGTGACAATGGAATCTCCTGGGATAAATCCGATGCATCAACCATATCCTCATGGACGGATGTAAAGATTAAAAGCGAACAAGACAAAAGCGGCGTTGAAACCTTAGCACAGCTTGCAAATTTGGATATTCTTTTCAGGAGAGGCGTATTACCCGATTGGAATTTGTCTTATGCCAAAGGCGAATATTCACAGCGCCTTGGCGAGTTGGTAAGAACAGGCGAGATTACAGGCCTGGGAACGACTGAATATTCAAACAAAGGCGTTTCTGTTGCTTCGCTTCTGACCTTGCGGACGAAAGGCGATTTCTTTGTGCCCGAACTACTATCCGCATCTCAGGCCTCTACGGATGGCGCCCCCGCAATTACTTCAACCGTGCCTTCCGTGTTGACATACCAGGGTAGGCAAGAAGGAAACAACGGAATGCGTATCAATTTAGCCAGCGGTACGACAGGCCTTGCAATCAACCCACAGGAAATAGATACCGAGGCAGGAAAACAAAATTCCTACTTCGACAATGCAGGCAACGTAATAGGAAGCGTTGATATTAACAGTATTCCTTTGAGTGATTTTAGCAAGTGGTATGGCGTGGCTATTGCGGAACGCAATAAAGGCGCGCTTACCGTTCACAATGAAGGCTTGCTTGCGTACTCAACCATGACTACTGATAAAGGGGATCGCATCCTATCTTCCATAGGAATTAACCCGAACGCTGCACACGCGGGTTATTTATCTTTAGGAGAACACAACGCCTTTATGCTGCAGGAATCCCGATTAACCTCCCCGCGCATTACAGAAATGACGACAAAACTCGGAGGGAGCCAGAATATAAAAGCAGATACCTTATGGACATATCTTGCGCAGAATGAAAAAGGCGAATTCGTTATCCCGGATAATCAAAAAATTAACTTCGGCAGCGGAATTGATTTTGTTATCCAAGAACAAGTGAATGGAGAAACACAATGGTCGCCTAAGCGTGTACGGTATCAAAGCACGCAGGCAGAGATTATCAGTAAAGGTGTAAAAACTCCCAGCGTGTTCCACTATGGCATACAAGACCTCTCGGTTATTCCGCAAGGGCTTCTGAATGTTGCTTCTTCCTCCGAATCAAGCGTAACAAACTTGGATTACCAAAATTCCATCGATATCTTGGGTCAGTCAAAGGGTGTGCTTGCCACAAAAGGCGTAGTGCCGGCGGTACTGCAGGCGGATCAGGACGCAGGGTTAACGTTCCAATCTTTTGCCGAGGCGGGTGGCATGAACTGGCAGGGCAAAATGATTAACCTGGGCACAGGCAATGCCCTTGACAGAGAAAATGGCGGGTTTAGATTTGAGAAAGGCCAGGGCATACATTTTGCCCGTTCAGAGAAAGACGGTATCAGGACCGATATAGTTATAGGCGGGGAAAATAAAGATACCATTACCTTCAGAAGGGGCGGGACAGTTGATGCGCTTGGTTTGATTGATACCACGAGCACCAAGGGGTCTTTTGTTTCTGAGCCGCAATTATCCATCGATAAAGGCGTTGTAGAGACACAAGCAGACAGGATACCGCTGGTTGCACGCCAGGATGCAAAAGGCGAATGGAATGCGGTTCCTCAAGGAAGATACGACGTTCAGGCATTAGACTATAATATCCAACAGCGCGTGAACGGAGGGGATTGGGTCACTAAGCCTTTAGTCGCCCAAGATACCGGTTTAGCACTGGTAGATAAGGCCGATAGTATCGTTGCGCAGGAAGGGACCCCACAGCAGAATATTCCTCACTATCTGATCAAAGGCCTGTCTTTCGTAGAGCCAGGCAAAGCGGTAGGAGGCCAACCTTCGGATTACTCGTATCGATTAGATTATCCGCTTGATTCTTCGGGCAAAATCTTCTCTAATGCACAAGGAATCATTACCGCTACCGACAGCCTTATGCCCATGACCATGGCTTTAAATAAAGACAGCGCCCTGGCAATAAGCCCTATCAGCATGGCCAAGAATTTAAAGTATCAATTTGAAGGAGGCGCAGTACACTTGCAAGATGGTAAAGTACTTGCGCCGCAGCCCGGGCAGAAGTATGCCGTCACCGTCACCGATACCATTAGCAAGATCCCGCAGGGCATTGTGTTTAAAGATACAGTTTCAGACACAGAATATGTTTCCATGGATAACAGCTTTATGCCTAAGGCAGATTTCGACCAGGCGCAGAAAGCAATTAATGACCTTACCACTGCATACGCTAATGATCCGGCACGATACCCGGACTTGCCAAAGATTCTTCATCCGGATGGAAGCGATTCATGGTCCATTGAATCGATTAATAAGGCGGTCGAGTATTATAACCTGATGAATACGATCACTACCGCTGACCCCTTTGCCAGAAGCAAGATTTCAGACGGCTTCGTCAAGGGAGATGTCGGCGAGGCGATGAAAAGCGTCGTCGCAGAATTTAAGCGCGCAACCCAGGAATATCAAGAGGCAAGCAGTGCCTGGCGCAATCAGCCAATCTTACGGATAGTCCTTCCTAACACAGATATTGATGAAAAAAGAGAAGCGTGGCGGCAGGCAATGAGCAATTATTTATCCTTGGCGTATCAATACCCCGAGAAAGTCGATATGCTGGAATTATCCTCGTTGGCGTATGTAAACGAAGAGCTTTATGACAATGCCAAATGGAAACCGAGGAACTGGCCGGTATTAGCCGCAATTTTTACCACCACTGATAGGAACGAACTTTCAGTCGCCGAACAGGCTTTAGACTTAATGCTTCAAAAAGGCATTCATTCTTTGATGTCCAGTGGAAATATGAAAGCCGGAATCCAAGAGGCGATACAAGAAACAAATAGAATTGCACCGACCCGATGGAGCGTCTGGGATGGTGTAGGGTATCTTTATAGTGATGTTGCCAAAGAAACTATTGTGGGCGGAGGCGTATTAGGAGTAGCAGGTGGGGTTACGTACGGAGTAGGTTCTTTATTTGGCTGGGATGGCGCAAAGGAATTAGGTAAAGGATATCTAAGCAGGGCTTTACTTTTTACCTCCAAAGGAGTTGTCGGCGACATCTTAGGAGAAGGGACAGCATCGAGTTGGATGCTAGCAGCCCAGAAACTGGATCCTTCTATACAGATAATAACCTACGGTCAGAAGGACCCGAGCAAATGGGAATATATGCTTACCGATAGCGGCAAATGGTATAAGATGCACGAATTGTCGGCAACTATGAAGTTCGGAGAAAACAAAGAGCTGGGAAAACAAAAATGGGCTGCAGGAGACAAGACCGAGGGGGCTTTATATTATGGCTTAGGATTAGGTGGGCAGGTTTCAGAAGTAGCGCTGCAGTTATTGCTCACGAAGAAAATTGCTGGTTTGAACATTGGGGCAAAGACATTTACCTTGGCAAGTCTTACTACTGCGGCAGTAGATGAATTAACTTATTCCCGCACTGGCCGCTATATGACCTCTGACCAACAGGCAGGCCTGGTATTCAGTTTTGCGATGCCTGCGGCAGGTGCTAAGATTGCCCGCAGCATTGCGGTTGCCAGCGGCATACAGTCTGCGAACACACTGGCCACTCCACTTTATTTAAGCAGGGCGCAGAAGTTTATACACGCAGGCACCTGGATACCGCAATCAATGCAGAACTGGGCGTTATATAATGTGGCTATCGGCCATACCGTCAATACCCTTGCTACTGGCAGGCCGGCAACCTTAAGCGAGAGCGCAGGAAATGTGTTGGGGACTTACGGAGTATCTGGCTTATTCCAAGGATTAAGATATTTTGCTTCGATGGGGAAATACGCTACTCCGATAATAAAGGCACTCGATATATCAAGCAACAAGGCATTCCTTTCTTACCCATTGCTCGGCGGCGCCACAGGTCTGGTCTATAACCGGGTGATAACCGGCGATTGGTTCAATAGGAGCACGCTGACCAATATTGGCGTAGGCATGGGTGTTGGCCTGGGAATTGCCGGTATTAGCAGGGGCTCTTCGTGGCTTGCCTCAACCAGGCTTGGCAGCAATATGATAGGTGGGGTAAATAGCATCGGCCGCTACATAGGCGATAAGGCCATTACGGTAAAGTCGGCCATCACCGATACATTATCACCTTTCTCTCGCGTTTCTCAGGCGATTTATTCTCATACTTTTGCCCCTCTCGGAAGAGGGCTTATTAATTTTAGCGACCTGCGCTATCCCCTTAATTTCCTTGCAGGCTCAACAGCCGGCGCATACATAGATTTCCGGCAAAGGTTGCATATCACTGATGCCAACGGTAATACATTCACTATTTCGCCGCTTTCGCAATTGGGGGGGATAGGTTATGGCCTCAACGCATTAGTCAGCCCCGGCAGGACAATGCTTAGCGCCTTAGGGAATGTCGGAGACTTCGCAGGAATTAAAAACCAATGGAGCAATGATATTGCGCAAATTCGCTCGGAATCAACTACCGCTTTCCTTAAATCGGTCAATGCGGTTGGAGATAAAATCGGAGGATTTAAGGGTAATGTCGCCTCTTTTATGCTCGCCTCTCCAGTAGCGGTTGATGCGTTTTTGAATACTGCAAGCGGCGCATTGCAAATGGACGTGCTTTCCAATCCTACGCAGTTCGTGAAGGATTTTGCCCAGCTGTGGAATTTGAAGAATCTTATTAACCCGAATTCTAATCCCGGCAATGTAAGCGCAAAAGGAGCAGAGTGGGGTACATTATTCTGGGGCCTTGCAGGCTATAGCCGTGGTTTTAGATATAACGCCGGGCTTATCCGTGAGGCAACCAATGCCCCCCGCTTGTTAATCAAACAGCCTTTTATAGGTCCGGAAGGCACGACATTCAGATTGGTAGCCCAGGGTTCTTCGCCCATGACATTCCCCGGAGGCATACGCTCTGTTTCTATGACGCTTTATGATTATCTCTCGCCTACGCAGAAATTCGGCTATTTTGTTGCCCGTACTAATGAACAGGCCTCTTCATTTGTAAAAATTAATACTGCCCTTGCCCTTGGGTTAAATGCGTTTGATGCGATACGCAAATCTGGAAGGGGCCATGAAGGCGAAGCGATCAATAAAGTTGCGTATGGCCTTGCATACAGTATGCCGTCAGTAGCAAGTTCTGCGTTTGGGATCACGGCCTCTTTTAATCTGCTGGGAATGGGGTATCGCAAGATAGTAGATGCGGCAATACCAAAAGCCATAGCCGATTCTAAATTACTCAGGACAGTCGCAGGAGATTATGCGCGCATAAAAGTCGGGGGCCTGGACATAAAGGCAGGAAAAGTCATTACGCCTCTGGTCCTTACCGGAACAGGTGCATTGATGTATTATGCAGGCGAAAAGATGAATTCCGATATAGGGAACTATATTAAGATCGCAGGCTTAGCAAGTATCGGAACAGGCCTATGGTTAGCCGGCTCTCATATCAAGAACACCAATCTATTCATGAATCCACGCTCATGGATGAACCGGGTTTTTGGCGTAGGGGCCGAGGGATGGACAAAGGCCCGATATAATATTAGGTATGGCGTTGCCGGCGCAGCAGGTGGCATTGCGTACGGAATATTAAAAGGCGACATAAGCGGAATAGCAGACTGGAAAAACCTTTTCTATGGCGGTATGGGCGCTTTGGCAGGCATGGGATTCAGACAGCTGCCCGCGATTGTGCCATGGACAGCAGAAGCAGCCGGCCAAACCGCGCTCATTTTTGCTACTAAAAAAGGCGTTTTTGATCCTGCTATCGGCGCAATCGAAGCAGGGCTTAATCCTTATAAAACGTTTAATTTACAAGAGGCAACAAGCTTTAGTCTTACTCCCTGGGAAAGAAAACATGAAATCTTGCGTTATGCGGAACGGTTTGAAGATTTACCGACAGAGACACGGGAAATATTAAAGGCAAAGCCCGAATTTGAAAACATGACAGTTGAGCAGATCACCGCTGACATCATTGATCCAAAGACTCTCTATCTGCGCGATATGGATGCCGGTAAGTATTTCCGTATTTCTCGGGGTGAGACCTCCGATTTATCCTCGGCGCTCGGCTATGGATTATTGATGCGGGCGGCGATTATCGGCGCAAATGCAGGCTACAAATCATACATCAAGGGAGAAGTTGAGAATCCGCTTGGATTTGGAAAAGGTTTAGGTCAGGCTTTTCGCCAGATGTGGGAAAGGCCCAGCAAAATAGGATCACTGCGCACCTGGTATGAGTTCGGCAATAAGAATCCTTTAGTTGGCATTGGCACCAGTGGCATGCTTTTAGGAGGCGCTTCCTACGGTATAGGAAGCCTACTTAAAGACGAGCAGGTATCAGATTTGTTTAAAACCACAGGGAAGTATATTACTGCGGCAGGCGCAATAACCACAGCAGCCGGCTTGATAAGAGCCGGTTTTGCGAAGCAAGAGCCCTTACGTACAAGCGCACTCAGTAAGTTTGGCGGAGCAAGCACTGCAATGACAAAAGCTATTGCTTGGGATCTTGGCTTACGTGGCACTGTCGGCAATCTGCTTTTTATCATTGCGCCTCTTTCTGGCGCCGTAGAAACCGCATCGCTTTTAAGCAAACGATACCTTATGCCTTCAGCGTATAGCGGCTTTGAATATGATCTATTGGATTCCACGCTTGGTGCCTTCTGGATTACGCCAACAGAAGCAAGCCGTTACGGCGACCCGACATTGGCCAGCAGGAGGAAATACGAAGATCTTCTGACGCAATTTAAGGGTTCTTCTAGTTTGGCTGATAAATTTATATCGGGGCTGGGGATTGCAGGAAGGGCATATGCATCAGGATTATACGGGCAGTGGCAGTTTAAGAATGACCTGTTTGATTTGGCTGATGAAAAGAACATAAAAGACTATGAGCGGCTTTCAACAAAAGAGTTGATTGCGCAATTGGGTGCGGACGCCGACCTCATTATTAACCGGGTAAGAACCGTAGCAGAGAGCAAAGGATTTGGTGATTGGCAGAGCGCTCCGGCAGAAGACTTGATTTCACGCTTAGACGGATTAGTAAAAGTCGAACATTTAAATGAACTTGTTTCCTTAAAAGACGGCAAGCTCAACATTGATCTGCACATCAGGGATGTTGAGCGTAGCAATGTAGCATTTTCTCTTGCGTTAGCGGTATTAAACCCGGTGGCTGCATCATACTTCACCAATATAAAAGCCGGCGACTTCGGGAGAAAATTCCAGGCATTTGGCCACGGCTGGGAAGAGGGTTTAGGAAGCCTGATCCCCAGGACTGTAGCCAAGGTGCCTGCTGCCGAAAGTAAACTGGGAAGCCGTTTGTATGATTTTGCAGTAGGCGGCACCGCAGAAGAATTAATACCTGAAAACGTTATTCAGTTAGGGTTGAATTTAGTCCCGCTTAACGTAATCATGCCGAATAGATGGGCGCAGCAGTTTTCCGAAGTCGCACAGGAAATCTTGACGCCGAATGGCCATCTTGGTAGATTAAACCATAATGATGCGCTGCGTATTTTAAGGAACGGCGGACATGTCACAGGAATCAATTTCCAGGTAAGGCGCGACGATGCAAAAGGACAGGCAGCCCAGAGGGCGTACGATTTACAGAGACGGCTGATAGGCAAAACCTGGCAGCAGATCGAAGGAGATGCGCAGCTTCTGCGCGATATAGGTTCTGCGTTGAGC
>JAQUON010000065.1 GCA_028717045.1 Candidatus Omnitrophota bacterium
GTGCCGCTCATATACGCTTGCCCTGCCGTACGCTTCTTTCGCACGCGTATTTTTCTTAATCGCACAGGGGTACGCTCCGAGCCGCATTGTCGCGCCCAGGGATTTTATTTTTTTCTGTTCCTCAAGAAGGCTGATAACGGGATATTTCGTCTTCGGCTTAAACTCGGTGGAATTAGCCCCTTTTAAGCCACATACATTACGGGCAAATTCGATTACCGCACACTGCATCCCCAGGCAAAGGCCCAGGAAGGCAATGTTATGCTCGCGGGCAAAATGTATGGCCTTGATTTTTCCTTCAATCCCGCGGTACCCGAAACCGCCGGGTACCAATACTCCTGCGACATCCTTAAGGAGCATAGCTGCTCCCTGCTTTTCAATATCTTCGGAATCAATCCTGCGTATCTGGACCTTTGTATCGTTTGCAATCCCTGCGTGCGTTAACGCCTCGTAAATTGATTTATATGCATCCTGTAAACCGATGTACTTACCCACTACGGCAATTGTCGTTTTTGATTTCGGGTGAAGCAAGGGTTCAAGGACATTTTTTTCCCAGTCCTTAAGCCCCGAATACTTACAGATAAGATTGAAATGGCTTAAGATTATTTCGTCCAAAATCTGGTTCTTAAATTCAAGCGGTATCTGGTAAATCGATTCCATGTCCCTGGCTTCAATAACGGCCTCTTTACGGACATTACAAAAAAGTGAAATCTTTTCTTTTAATTCCGATGTGAGTGTCTTTTCGGTACGGCAGATCAGCACGTCAGGGATAATGCCGATTTCACGCAGCGTACCCACGCTGTGCTGCGTCGGCTTGGTCTTAACTTCGTCCGCACACCGTATATACGGCACCAGGGTCAAATGTATGTACATCACCTGTTCCTTGCCCATTTCCAGGCCGAACTGCCTCGCTGCCTCAAGAAAAGGAAGGCTTTCGATATCGCCTACCGTGCCTCCTATTTCTACGATTACGACTTCGGCCGAAGAAACCTCTTTGACCTTCTTAATTCTTTCTTTTATCTCGTTAGTGATATGGGGGATGACCTGAATGGTCTTTCCTAGATAATCGCCGCGCCTCTCTTTAGAAATCACCGCGTGGTATATCTGGCCTGTGGTGACGTTATTGAATTTGGTCATCTGGGAATGGGTGAAACGCTCGTAATGCCCCAGATCAAGATCGGTTTCTGCCCCGTCTTCGGTGACATACACCTCCCCATGCTGATAGGGATTCATCGTCCCGGGATCGATGTTAAGGTATGGGTCGAACTTCATTAATGTGACCTTCAACCCCCGCGCTTCAAGAATCTTTCCTATCGAAGAAGATGCAATGCCTTTGCCAAGGCTTGAAATTACCCCGCCAGTGATAAACACATATTTTGCCATAGTTTCCCTCTTCGCATATAAAAAGAGGCGTTTTTAAGACAAGGATTCCGTCTTAAAAAACGCCCTCGTTTTGCTGCTAGTAGTTCTTCCTCGGACTACCAAAAAGTATACCACAACCAACCCAGAAGTCAACCGCTTTTTGCGCTATACCAAATCAAGGTACCCCTTGCCTTCTTCCATGGGATTCAGCGAATACTCTATCTTGAGCGTGCCCTTTTGTACGCGTAAATCGACAACCTCTCTCTTGCCGGCCGGAAAGACGACCTCAACTTCCGGAGAAAAGACATCGTCCTTATTTTCTCTTCTGACTACCGCAATCCGTTGATCGCTTAAGTACACGATGGTCCCGACAGGCCACACGCCCATCACCGCAAAGAATTTTTCCAGAAGCTCGGAGTCAAACAGCCTGCCCTTTTCTTTTATCATGATGTCATATACCATGTTCGGGGGATACGTTCCTTTATAGCTACGCCTCTGAAAGCAGGCATCATAGACATCGCAGATCGTCACTATCAAGGAAGGCAAACACGGCTTATAGGGAAAAGCCAGTTGAGGATAGCCTTTTAAATCATACCGCAGATGGTGCTCAAATGCCACTATTGCCGGAAGAATACCTAAGGTGTCCACGTAGTTCAGTAGGATTTCAGCCCCGGTCCTGACGTGGCCTTTTATCTGTGCGAATTCTTCTTCGCTAAGCTTTGCTGCCTTGTTAAGAATTTTACGGGATACATAGAGCTTGCCGACATCGTGAAACAGGGCAGCAATGCCGATGTCCAGGATGTCCTCTTTATCAAGGCCTAGAGTATGCGCAAAATACATCGATAATATGGAAACATCGAGCAAGTGCACGGCCACTTTTGTGTCGTAGCGCCTTACCGTAACCAGCTGTAAAAGATCCTGATAGCTGCTGCTGAGGCTGTGCATAATGTCGTGTAAGGCCAACCGTAACGCCAGATAATCAATCTGTTTACCATCAAGGGCCTTATCAATCGCTTGTCCAACGGATTCGGTCGAGCCGGCATACAAGCCTCTAAGGTCTAGGCCGGCTGCTGTTGCCCCTGTTACGGGCGACGCAGAGACCGTAATCTTTCCGACCGTGATGTGCACAACACCTAAGCCCTGCAGGTATTCCTGCGGCTGCCCTTTTATCTCTTCTTTGGGGGTGGTAAGAAAAGAAATGAATTTACGCAGTTCTTCTTTCTCAAGCTGCGGGTAAAACGTCATTTTTTCGATCCCTAAATTTTTCAGGATAGCGACCAGCGGCTCTGCGGTTTTGTTAAGTTCAAAAAGTATCTCTTTTTCAAACGCCAACTCCTCTGCGATAAGCCCTATCACCAAATTTTCTCTTCCTTCAAAGACGGCGGCAAGATCAGCATATGCCTTATCCAGCGATTTCATGAATTCGTGATGGACAGTACTATAGAGCCTGGCCATTTGTAAAACGGAGAGTAAATCCTTGATTATCTTTTCGATCCTATCCTGCATGCCACTTCTCCAATACTTCCCTGGCCTTATCCCTCACGCGCCGATTCCAGAAGAACCTTCTTTTCAACAACGCTTTAAGATAGGGGGTTGCCGCTTGCGCCTGAATTTCTTCAACCAAAATGATATTTTCAAGAAGCGCACTATTGTATTTGCCGAATTCATCGGGGAGGCAAAGAAGCAGGGCAAGGGCCTTGTCTGTATGCGGTCCCTCCAAAAGGGTCAAAAGGGCCTCTTTCCTTAAGGGGGCCTCTTCTTTTTCTAAAATTGAGAAGAGAAACTCCTCGTCTTTACGCTGCATTTTCTTCATCGCACGCACTACTTCTATTTTTATGAGTGGATTTGAGAAAGAATATATTTGCGCGAGGATACCGTTGACTGCCGGCTGTTCAACCTGTATAAGCGTATCGATGACTTTCTTGAGAAAATCTAAATCGGCGCGCTGCTGACTTAGTTTTTCATACAAGACAGGCATATGGGCGGAGAAAAACTTCAGGAATAATGTAATCACCAGGGGGGTGATTATACGTTCGGAAAAGATTGCATTAAAATACGCCTCGATCCCGAAAGAACTTTTCGTTAAGAAATCATGATACAGAGAAAGCCCCTCTAATGACCCTCCTGCCAGTGCGGCCTTTTCAACAAACCTGCATACCGTATCATCAATCGCTTCGAATGCGGGCTGCAAAGACGGTATCGCCTTTCTCTTTTCTTTCAAGACTGTGGCAAGGGCTTTAATGTATTGCGGGTCATTATTACCGGTAATTTTCCCCCACTCATCTTTTATTTTTCCCAGGATCAAACCGACTGCCTGCGGGTTCGTTTCAGGCGCACACAGATTAAGGAGCACATAAGAATAATTATGGTGCAGGCTGTCGCGGTCAAAATGGGCCCCTGCCTCAAACGTTATTTCTTTTAAAAGGGAGAACAGCGTCTTTCGGTATACTTCCGAGATAGAAGACTGCTCGGGGATCGCGAATAACTCCTCAAGCCTCTTCTGCACTTTACGCGCCCCCTTAGGGCCCTCCTTCTGCTGTAATTTGCCGAAAAGCCAAGAAGCTATGTCCTTATGGGACTTTTCCTGCACAAAAAGCGAAAGCACATTAAAACTGAGGCCGTCAAAGTGCGGATTAGAAATGATTTCATCGCTCAATGCATCCCCTACATCTTCGGCATCGAGCTTTTTCACAAAGCCGGCAATATCTCCCAGTTGCGTTACCTCCTGCGCGCGTTCTCGCAAGATAACCTTCAATACCTCTTTGGTAATTTTCTTAAACTTATCCTTCTGCCCTTCTTCCAGGCGCGCAAGGAGGCGCGACATATTCCCCTGAAGCTCTTTGTCTTTGCTGAAATCATTGGCATTAAAATGGGTGATGATCTTATCGGCAGAATCCACTACTTCGTTTATCCGCGCCTCGTCTTTCGTCTCAAGGGCCTCCTGCAAGAGATAGGACCATACATCCTTGCATTCTTCTCCGGAATCTTTCAGTAACTGCGAGTAATCAAGTTCTTCCACATGGATATGTGCGAACTGCTCTTTGCCAAGGATAGCGCCTATGCCTCCGCTGCAGAAAATCTGTTTCGGCGTCAAATGTAACGTGAGTAAGAAACGGCCGAGCTCTTGCTGGCGTATACCCTTATCTATCTTAATACTTTTGATCTTGCGCCTGTGCAGGGCTTTCGCAAGCTCATCGTGGAGCCCTGATCTTTCCAATAACTTGTTTTCTACGAGTAAGGCATCGCTGGTAATAGCGAGCCCTATCGGATTCACGATAGCCAGGAGTGCGTCAATCTTTTGTGTGAGGTCTTCTACGGAATTGAGGAAAAAGGGATGTGTATCGGAATAAAGCGAGAGCATATTGAGGGATGCCCTCAGACTACGGAGAAAGTCTTCCCATACCTGCTCTGTTTGACGCATTCTCTTTATCCCGGTGGCAGCGCAGAAATAGCTATTTTTTTTATTCTACCGCCAATCGCAGAGTTATTCAATGATAAATTGTCAGCTCCGCCGCGCATACACTAGGGTAGAATAAAAAAGAAGGCGCCCTAGGCTTCTCATGGGCGCCTTGCGCAATGGGTAAGCGACACTGGCGATTATACTACCCCCTGGGCGAGCATGGCATCTGCGACTTTCACAAAACCGGCGATATTGGCGCCTTTGACGTAATCAACGTAATCCTTTTCTTTTCCGAACCGCAGGCACTGCTGGTGTATGGCAACCATGATATTGCGCAGTCTTTGGTCAACCTCTTCCCTGGGCCATGACAGGCGCATACTGTTCTGCGACATCTCTAATCCGGAGGTTGCGACTCCGCCAGCATTGGAGGCCTTTCCGGGCGCATAGAGAATCTTGGCCTTCTGGAAAACCCGTACACCCTCCGGAGTAGTGGGCATATTCGCTCCTTCTCCTACGGCGATACAGCCGTTTTTTACCAACGTCTTGGCGTCGTTTTCGTCGATCTCATTCTGTGTAGCGCTGGGAAATGCGATATCGCACTTTACCGACCAAGGCTTCTGGGCCTCAACATATTTGCATTTGAACTCATTCGCACACTCTTTAATGCGGGCTCGCTTCACATTTTTAAGCTCCATGACACACGTTAATTCCTTTTTATCAATTCCGCCCTCGTCATAAATATAGCCGTTGGAATCGGACAATGTCACCACTTTCGCCCCCAATTGAAGCAGTTTCTCAACCGTATATTGTGCGACATTGCCTGAGCCGGAAACCGCGCAAACCTTACCCTTAAGGGATTCCCCCTTGGTCTTAAGCATCTCTTCGACGAAATACACACAGCCATATCCTGTAGCCTCCGGTCTGATCAGGCTACCGCCCCAGGTTAACCCTTTGCCGGTGAGCACACCGGTAAATTCATTTCGCAGCCTTTTGTATTGGCCGAACATATATCCTATTTCACGACCTCCCACCCCTATATCACCGGCAGGTACATCGGTATCAGGGCCGATGTGCCGTTGCAGCTCCGTCATAAAACTCTGGCAAAACCTCATAATCTCGTTTTCTGATCTGCCTTTAGGTTCAAAGTCTGAACCGCCCTTACCTCCCCCCATAGGAAGGGTAGTAAGGCTGTTTTTAAAAACCTGCTCGAAGGCGAGGAATTTTAAGATGCTTAAATTAACACTGGGATGAAAACGCAGGCCTCCCTTATAAGGACCGATTGCGCTGTTCATCTCTATACGATAGCCTCGATTTACCTGTATCTGGCCCTTATCGTCAATCCAGGGTACCCGAAACATTATGACCCGCTCCGGCTCCACCATCCGCTCTAATACCTTCGCGTCCCGATAGCGGCTGTTCTCTTCAAGAAACGAAGCAAGTGATTCTACTACCTCCTGTACTGCCTGATGGAATTCAGGTTCCCCGGGGTTCTTTTCAATTACCTTGGCCATGAAATCTTCCACAAATTTTTTTGACATGAATCCCTCCTTGACTGACATTGTCAATGTGCTCCTGCTCATACCTTAAGCAGAAAAAATACTACCGGCTGATCAAAAACTGAATAATTGCCTCTGATGCCTTCTTGGCCATACCCATCGCTTCAATGACCGTACCCTCACCTCCTACAATATCCCCGCCTGCAAACACGCCTTTCATCGATGTCTCCATGGTAAGGGGATCTACAATAATGTCGCCGTATGCATCAACTGTAATTTGAGGCGTAACCCTGGTAAGGAGTTGATTTGCTTGCAGACCTATCGCAATAATCGCTACGTCGCTTGCAAGCTCAAAGTTGCTCCCCTCTATAACAACCGGCCTCCTTCTGCCTGAACTATCGGGTTCTCCCAACTCACACTGGAGACATTGCATTGACTTCACAAACCCTTTCTCGTCGCCCGTAAAACCATCGGGTTGCACCAAAAATTTAAAGCGCACGCCTTCTTCCTTGGCATGTGCTATTTCTAGCCTACGGGCAGGCATCTCTATTTCGGTGCGGCGGTACACTACCGTCGTATCGCAAGGGATGCCGTTCATCTTCTGTAGACGCAGCGCGCACCGCGCAGCATCCATAGCGGTGTTTCCTCCGCCTATTACTACAATATGTGTGCCGATATTGACAGGGGTGTGCGATTCAGGAAATTTGTACGCTGACATAAGGTTCACTCGGGTCAGGAATTCATTTGCGGAATACACATTACAAAGATTCTCGCCCTTTACTTTCAGGAAAGAAGGCGTGCCTGCCCCCAACCCCAGGAATATCGCCGCATAGCCCTCTTGCTGCAGTTCATGCAACGATTTCATATTCCCCACAATGAAATTGGGCTTTATCTCAACGCCCAAATTCTTAAGGTAATCTATCTCAACATCGAGGATATCCCGGGGAAGCCTAAATGGAGGGATGCCGTATCGTAAGACTCCACCCGTCTTGTGCAAGCCTTCAAACATTACCACCTTAACCCCTCTACGCGCAAGTTCGCCGGCGCAACATAACCCTGCAGGCCCTGAACCGACTACTGCCACTTTCTGTCCGTGTAGCCGGTTTTGTGAAGCTACGGGGACCTTAAGGGCGTGCGTAATGCCATAGTCGCCGACAAACCGCTCAAGAAAATGAATAAGTATGGCCTGCTCTGAAGCGTAGGGTAAGCCTTTCTTGGTCAACACACAAGCCTTGCGGCACTGGTATTCGGCAGGACAAACCCTGCCGCAAATAGAGGGAAAATTATTTTTTTGGCGAATGGTAACATACGCACCGGCATAATCTTTTTTGGTTATCTGAAAAATGAATTTTTTAATATCGATTCCAACAGGGCATCCCGCAATACAGGTAGGGTTTTTACATTGAAGGCAGCGCTGTGCCTCTATAAGCGCCTCTTTTTCGGCGTAGCCCTGTATAACTTCGGCAAAAGAGCGGATTCTCTCCTGTGGCCCTAACTCTTCTATGCGGGTAGGCTGTGTTGTCATGTAAGACGGCCCTGTATATGCTTCAATTTACACACGTGCGCTTCCTGGGCAGCATAAATTCTGTTTCGTTTATCCAGCTCTTCCCAATCAACGAGGTGGCCGTTGAACTCAGGACCGTCAATACAGCTGAACTTTGTCTTTCCATCGACGGTTACCCGACAACTGCCACACATGCCGGTGGCATCAACCATAAGGGCATTGAGCGAAACAGGCGTTTTTATACCCACTGCCCTTGTAGCACTGCTGACCGCTTTCATCATCGGTATCGGCCCTACCGTATATACGATATCGTACGTATCCTTGGCGATCAGTTCCTTAAGCACATCGGTGACGAACCCTTTACGGCCAAACGATCCGTCATCCGTTGTTATGTACAGCTCGTCGGAAACCGCCTTCAATCCATCAACCAGTATCAACAGGTCTTTTGTCCGTGCCCCTATAATAACGACCACGCGGTTTCCCGCTTCCTTATACGCTTTAGCAACCGGGTACGCTTCGGCAATCCCCACCCCGCCTCCGATGG
>JAQUON010000066.1 GCA_028717045.1 Candidatus Omnitrophota bacterium
AGACGTGTGCTCTTCCGATCTTCTAACGGAATATTGCCGTGCTCATCAAAAGCCTTGGCATCCCATATCTCAAATACCAGGCCATTTTTAAACGCACCGCCCTTAAGAGCGGCATATACCCCTTCTCGTATCGGCCTATTTAAGGCTGCCGGCCCCATTTTATCGCCTGCGAGTATGCCAAATTCCCTTTCACCGCCGGCTATATCCACTAAATAACGGGCTGAGCCTATGCCCTGGTTAGACACATTGCCGGAAAAACCTTTGGTAAGAACGGTAGTGGTTTCTTTTGTTGCTTCCCATTTTTTCCAGCCTTCCTCCATTAAATCAACCATACGCATATAATCCGATGGCATAACCTGTCTGAGTATTTCAAAGAAACGCGTATTGAAGCGGGAATAAAAATAAGGGTTGGCCATGGCTGCCTTTGCTTCTTTACCTGCGAAATCCTGCGCTAATCCGTAAGGTTTTTCACCGGCAACCGTCGCTGCCAGATAGCCACGGGTAAACGCCAAAAACGACAACTGATGCCCCTCTGAGCTGTTACGAGACTTATCTCCCAGCATCAAAATATGGCTATCATCGCCGATACTCAGAGTCGTTCCTCTTTTTAAACGCGCCTTATCGGTAGATCCGATAATGTTGCCATCGCTAAGTTTTCCCTGCTCTGCTGCCTCCATAACCGTTGCCCGGTCAATCGCTAACATATATTCAGGAGTAAAGTTATGTCCGAATTTTCCTCCCATGTCAGCTTTATCATCGGTAACAGATAAATATTGGCCACTGGCAACTTTTGCCTCCACTGCGCTCATCACCGGGTCAATATCTGCTTCTTTAGGTGCACGTGTAAAAAGATGGCTTTGTTTATTTCTTAACGGATCAACCTGCTCTTGTGCCGTAAAAGGAGAAAGATAGGGCTGATCCCATTGATGAGTGGTCATGATTGACGCTAGCCAATCAGCTAATTGTCTCTCCGGTCTTAAGGCCGGCGGATTGATAGCCACATGATCAATGATCCCATCTTTCTCTGTAGGGATAACTCCGTTATCCTTGCTCTGCCAACCATACACCACCACATGAGCAACCCCTTCTTTGGGCGCTATCCTTGCTTCCTTCAATGTTACCGGTTTTGTGACGACATAGCGTTCGCCATTATCTCCGCCAGGGACAAAATTAACATCATAAAACATACTGGCAACCCCGCCCACTGCATCTGCTCCGCTCTGGCTTCTACATATAAAGGTAGGGTTAAGCGAACGTAAATTACCTTTTTCCCCATAAACCGGCTGGTATACCACACTAACCACTGGTTCGGTTGAAGGCAAGGTGCTACCCTCTACCGCATATATTGAGGTAATCAGAAAATCATTAGGCTGGCTCGCAAGCGCCAAAAGCTCCAGGCCTTCATTTTTAGACGGATATTTTGTTCCTTTTGCGTCTTCAAATGCCGCGGAATTCTCAAATTCCCAGACCGGCCCGTTAAAATTACCCTTCAAGACATCATCGGTACGCCTGACTATTGCCCTAAAGCCCCGAACGCCAACTTTGCCCGTAGGCGTAAATCCTAATTTTTGCAAAGGAGTGGAGCCTGGCATAAAAAATTCATGATAGAGTTTAATATTAGCTGCTCCGATCCCGGCGCCAACCATTTTGGCAATCACCACCGGTTCCGATTTTCGTTCGGTTATGGAGTGAGCTTGATATTTTAACCTTGTGGCTTTGGCGACATCAGCCAGAGTCATAGAATTGACAATTGTTCCCTGCTTTAACAAGCCAAGCTCCTGCGCTTTTAAAGCTCCTGTTTTTAACGCTTCAATAATTACTCTTTGCACAGCGGCGTTTAATTCGCCGTATCTGTGAGTAACTTGCACATCTATATCGGTGCCGCCAAAATCTCTTACCACTGCGCTTAGTATTTTTCCCTGGGCTATTGCTTGGTTTAGTTGATCTTGGACCGCATTCACCACTGCATCAGGGATCTTTTCAATGGGAGACGCGAATAGCTCGCTTATTCTATATGAGTGGTAGTCATTAGTAAAAAATCCCTTAGGCTGGCCTTCCGGGACACTAAAATCTTTTCTTGTTTCCAGAGGCGAACTGGCGTTCCTTGCTCCTCCTGTAAAAATGCTGGTTATTAGTGATGGCAGAAGCTGTCCACGTTCGGCTTTGCCGGTAAGCGAAACCATGCCATTCCCCAATGCCCTGGTAATAAGAGGATTACTGCCGGTGAATGTACCAATAGGTGAAGAGCTTGACGCGCCAAGGCGAGGCATTTGTAATTCGTTCCTCAAAGCAATGCCGCCGCTAAAGAATGTCCTGAAGGCCCCGTTAATCTCTTTGGTGACGTGGTATTCTCCGCTGGTAACTGATTTCTGGTATTCAGTAAAATAGTCTGTCTTCGACCAAGGCTGCGAGGAAGTCAATCCGCTTAAGTTGCCGCTGTTAATCAGGCTTGCGTACATACCATGTGTCCCTGCAAACTTGCCCTTGAACCAACGGGCCAGTATCAAAGAATTAAACACCTGGCGCAAGGCAGCATATTTAGGAGAAGAATTTACTTCTTTGGTAAGTTGAGGAATAATGCTGCGACGGATTAACTGTGCAGAGTATTCGTTTAAGGTTTTAAACCTTTTATCGCTGAAATTAAAGGTAGCGGAATTCTTCAGGTGATCCTGCTCTAACATAACCTTCAATGTTGCCTTGTATACGAACGCAGAAGAGCCGCTTTCCCGGATAATCACTTCAGCGGGTATGATCCAGGGACGGATCAAGGTAGGCATAGTGACGTTCTCAGAACCAAAAAGCGCAGCTGCTTTCTTGGATAATTCATTCCAACATGCAGCGCCTTCTGCGGTCTCAGGAGAAGTAAACCGTGCAACATCCTTTTTAAGCTGCAGGTCCGCCTCCAAGAGAACCTTGCCTACATCAGTTTTAGCTAATGCCTCGTTAATAATTTCATTCTCTGAATCCGGGCGCAAATTAACCCAGAAATTTTCATCGGGAAGAGCAATGCCTACTAGGAAATATTTTAAAAGCTCCTGGCCTTTTTCTCTAACCTGGGAATCACTGGTATTCTTCACATCGCCTTTGTCAATAAGCACCTGGAAGGTATCGGTAAGTGGATTGTAGGAAAAATAACGTAATTGGATCGGCCTGAATTTCTCAGGTCCGGAGAAACCGGTCATATACTTAGATATATCCAGCTGAGAAACTGCCTGGGCAAAACCGGTCTGCTGTACTATGAAGGTTAACACAATCAAAAGCGAAAAAACCTTTTTTAGGCCGGACACTTTCATTACTGCTCCTCCCTTGTTAAAGTTTTTTTAAACTCTTTATTATCTATAAAAAAATAAAACCAGATTGACCCATTTCAATCTGGTTCCTGTATCAGGCTTTCGGCGTCCTCCTACACCAAAAACCTTACCTCGCTAGCAAACTTTCCGAAAGTATAACATATGATTCCGATTTGTCAAGTTTTTTTTAGGCCGTGCCCATTATGACCGCATCTGCATCAACCAGGATACTACAAAACCAAAGGCATAGTAACGTAGACATATCGCAGTGTTCCGTTACCTATATTTTTTATATCGTGGCCGGTTTCAGGCGGGATGTACACCAGGCTTTTTGCCTGCACAGCGCAAAAAAGCTTCCCTTCAATATAGACTTCTGCCGTTCCCTCCAATATTATAATCGCTTCTTCCTTGGCATCAGTAACATGTTCGCCTATGGATTCTTGGGGTTTTAAGGTGACGTAGCCTGACTTCATGCCTGCAGTAGCAGGAATTCCTGCGAGCAAACGCTGGAAGCGTTCGTCGCCCCCTATCGGCGTTACCAAGGGTTTCAGCTTTTGCATAGCGACATCTTATGTATCAGTGAGGCTATATAGCCTGCGCCGAATCCGTTGTTGATATTTACAACCGAGACATTCGGGGCACAACTATTAAGCATGGTTAATAAGGGGGCGATGCCGTTAAAATTCGCTCCATACCCCACCGAGGTAGGCACGGCAATGACCGGGCAGGAAACCAACCCTCCCACAACCGACGGAAGAACTCCGTCCATGCCCGCAATCACGATAATGCAACGACTTTGGGCAATCCGGCCGAAAGAACCAAGCAGCCTGTGTAATCCGGCTACGCCTACATCATATAACCGCTCAACGCGGCTGCCGAACACCGTTGCAGTTACTGCTGCCTCTTCAGCAACCGGCAGGTCTGCGGTTCCTGCGCACACGACTGAAATAAATCCTTCCTTTGCCGGCTTTTTTCCCAATACATACACAGCGCCTGCTGCCTTATTATAGGCAGCCTTGCGGTTTATTTTCTTTATCGTACGAAAGATCTTTTCGTCAGCCCGCGTCAAAAGGACGTTTTTATTCCTGCGGGACAAAGAGGCAAAAATCGCCTTGACCTGCTCTATGCGTTTCCCCGGGCAAAAAATAACCTCGGGGAACCCCGTGCGCACCAGGCGGTGATGATCAACCCTGGCAAACCCCAAGTCTTCATAAGGCAGGTGCTTGAGCTTTAAAAAAGCTTCCTGCGTGGATATTGTTCCCGCTTTTATTTTTTTGAACAACTCTATTATCTTTTTCTTGTCCATCCCAACACCTCATTCATCGAGCCGCTGCGGTAACCGTCAAGGTCTAAGGCAACGTAGGTGAAGCCAAGCGACTTAAGTTGTGCCGAAATTTTCTTACGCATTTTTATTACCAACGGGATTTTTTCCTCTGCTACTTCGATACGGGCAGCCTCGCCGTGCAGACGCACGCGCACCTGCGAAAACTTACGCGTACGTAAAAATTCCTCTGCCCTGCCGATCTTAAGAAGCCTTCGAGCGGTAATCTTTTCTCCGTAAGGGATCCTCGATGCAAGGCAGGCCATTGCCGGCTGTTTCCAGGTCGCTAGCCCCTTCGCCTTCGATAAGGCCCTTATTTCATTTTTGGTCAGCCCTGCTTCCTTAAGCGGGCTCCTGACCCTTAGCTCTTTCACTGCCATGGTGCCCGGACGGTAATCTTTGACATCGTCTGCATTGCTTGCCTCAACCACAGAGGCTAATCCGAGCTTTCCGGCAAGCCGATTCAACTGGATAAATAATCCCTTTTTACAATAATAGCACCGTTCTTTCGGATTACTCCAGAATTTTTTCTGCGGTGAATCAGCCACTAACCTGTGCCGCACGCCAAGGTATTTTGCCAGTAATACAGCCCTTTTCTTTTCGGATACCGGCATAGCCGCAGATACCGCAGTCACTGCCAGCACTTTATCCTTAAGGACATCCGCAGCAATAGCCAATAGAAACGTACTATCTACGCCACCTGAAAAAGCGACCAATACAGAGCCGGCGCTTTTTAAGATACGGCGCAGTTTTTTGAGTTTTTTCTCAGCAGTACCCATATACTATAAGCCCTTTGCAGGCTTTCTCCTCTTTGCGCGCTCCCATTCGCTTACGCATCGTTTATATGCAAAAAAAGCCGGTTTTGCGGAATAGTCCCAACGGATAAGGCCGAAATAATCGATGCCGTTGTCCCAATGCGTGTCGCAATCGCGGAAAAACGCCCAGAACACTTTCTCAACCGCTGCTTCATTCAATAACGCGGTATACACGTCTTTTACCCACGCTGCCTGCGTGCGCTCGTCGGGATTCTTACCCATCCACCAATTATTCACGGTAAGCCCTCTTTTTACGCCGGGGCAGCCGATTTCGGTAACCCATATAGGCTTGCCTGTGTCGCCGTTTCTGGCCATGATCTTTCGCGCAAGCTTCGGATACGCCTTTACCGCTGCAATGGCTTTATAGTTAAGGGGAGACTCAAAAATATGGATGTTCAAAATATCAAAGTAGTCTTTTGCGCCGTTATCGTAAAGGCGGTTGACGCTTGAGATGCCGCCGGCAAGGCCGCCGTTTAATACTTTGCACTCAGGGTTTGCCTTTTTTAAGGCGATGTACGTATCTTTCAAAAGGCTGCAGTAACTTTTAAGCCCGTCCTGGTTTGACCAGTATATCCGGGAATCAGGCTCATTCCATACCTCCCAATACCTGATAATGCCTTTGTAGCGCCCAGCGACCTTTGCGGCGTAGTGCGCATACAGACTGTTGTCAGCCGGAGGGCAATTCCAATCGCTGCATGAAGCTGCCCAGGGAGTGTTGTAGTGCAATATCCCTAAAATCTGGATCCCGTTTTTGGCGACAAGTTCTACAATCGTATCGTATTTACTGAAATCGAACGCTCCTTGCCGGGGTTCGATTTCGCTCCACAAAAAATCCATGCGCACAAAACCTACCCCTGCCTTTTTCATCAGTTTCAAGGCCTTCTGCAACGATTTATCATCGGGGAATTTGAAATTATTCCACGAATGGTTCCAATGCAGGAATTCAAGTACGCCGAAAGGCGAATCTTCTTTTGCCCCATACCGGCCGGACATTGTCTCTTTCTCCCTGGCTTTTAGCGTCACAGGCCCGCACAACACAATACAGGCACACATACAAAGGCACAGAATCTTCATAACTTTTTTTCCTGCTCGATATTAATGTAATCGGTAAAATCGATCTTCTCTCCCAACTCCTGTTTCACCACGCGGATGCGGTCAGGCACATAGGGGTGAGTCTTAAGGTATGATTTTGGCCGCAAGGGCTTCCTGCGGTTCACATCCTCCAGCGTCTGAAGAAAACTGATCATGGCAGCAGGGTTATACCCGGCAGCTTTTGTGTAACGGGCACCGAGCTGATCGGCAAGCAATTCGTCATCCCGTGCATATCCTAGCAGGATGGTGACAAACGCCGCCTCTGCGGCGTTGGCAACGTCTGCGCCTTGAGGGGCCTGCGATGCCAAGATCATCAACACCGAATAGCCGGTCATTGCCTGCAATTTTTTAATGCTGTGCCTTGCCACCACATGGCCTACTTCGTGCGCAAGCACCGCAGCCAGCTCGTCGTCATTCCTGACTTTATCGAGCACTCCCTTGAACACATAAATGAACCCGCCGGGAAGCGAGACCGCATTGACCTCGTCATCATCGAGCACTTTAAAGGCATAGTCGATATCTTTCCTGTCGGCTACCGCTGCAATTTTTTTACCGATATCCTGCACGCGCTTCTGTATCAGGGGGTCATCTGCGAGCTTATATTCTTTTTCTATCTGGTTGGCAACGGAACGGCCCATCTGGACTTCTTTTTCACTGCTGTACCAGTATGTCTCTTCCTTGCCGGTTACGATATTATATTCGGTAGTGCAGCCGCTTAGCGCCGTAACTATCCCGCAGGCACACAGCAGGCAGAATAAAGACACCCCGCATTGTGCAAGCATGCGGTAAAGTTTTGCAAGCGGCAGCCCTACCACATTATAAAAACAACCCTCAATGCGCCGGATACACAACGCACCCCTGCCCTGTATATCAAAACTCCCGGCCTTATCCAAAACAGAAGCCTTCTTAAAATATGCAGAAATTTCCTTGTCCGTTAATGTATCCATGTACACCTTAGTCTTTTCGCAGGCCAACAGCGTCTTATTTCTTTTCTTGTCGATTACGGCCAAGCCGGTATACACCCATTGCGGCTTTTGCGCAAATCGCTTCAGCATCGCACGCGCCTGGCGCAGGTTTTTGGGTTTACCAAAAATCCTGCCATCCTGTACAGAAACAGTATCTGCGCCGATAATTATGCCTGTTTTTACTTTTTGCGCGGCTGCCCTCGCTTTAAGAAGCGCATTCCGCCTTACCAGCGCCGCATAGGATGCCCGGGAAACCTTATGCTGTTCCCTGATTCTGCTGGGAACCGCCTTAAAACGGATCCCGCACATCCGTAGTAGTTTTTTTCTTGCGGCTGACGTAGAAGCCAAGTAAATCATATTTTCGTAGTGCGTATAGCGTATTGCGGATTGCGTATTGAGTAAAAACAAACTGTTCGGCAAATTCTAAATCCTAAACAAATCCTAAATTCCAATGTTTTAAATCCCGAACGAGTTCGTTTAAGGCCTTGGGATTTATGATTTAGGGCTTGTTTAGAATTTAGGATTTAGGGCTTAGGATTTAACCTAAGCCTAAGCCTTAGCCTTGATCTTACTTGGCCTTAACCTAAACCTTAACCTTTTATTTTTAACTCTGCGCTGCACTCTCTCCAGCCAGGTAGCCGGTTGAGAATGCCGCCTGCAGATTAAACCCTCCGGTATCCGCGTCCACATCAATCATTTCGCCGGCAAAATACAGCCCTTTTACAATACGCGATTCCTGGGTGCGCGGGTTGATATCTTTAAGCGAAACTCCTCCCCGTGTTATCATCGCTTCTTCTATCGGTAA